>CAMAYJ010000009.1 GCA_945862505.1 Bifidobacterium breve
CCCTTGCCTTGTCGTCCTTCAAAGTTGCGGTTCGAGGTTGATGCTGAACGCTCACCCGGCGCCAACTTGTCGGGGTTCATGGCGAGACACATGGAACAACCCGGTTCACGCCAGTCGAATCCGGCCGCGGTAAAGATCTTGTCGAGGCCCTCGGCTTCGGCTTGACCCTTCACCATGAACGAACCCGGGACCACCATGGCGCGCACACCGGCCGCAACCTGACGACCTTCGGCAACCGCCGCTGCGGCACGAAGGTCTTCGATGCGACTGTTGGTGCATGAGCCGATGAACACGGTCTGCACGGGGATGTCTTTGATTGGCATGCCAGCGGTGAGGCCCATGTACTCAAGAGCGCGAGATGCAGCATCGCGTTCTCCGGAATCGGCGAACGACGCCGGATCGGGCACATTGCTATCGAGCTCGATGACTTGACCAGGGTTGGTTCCCCATGAAACGAAGGGACGAAGTTTTGTGGCATCGATGTCGACAACCTTGTCGAACACCGCACCATCATCGGTGGGGAGTGTGCGCCAGTACGCAACTGCAGCGTCCCAATCGGCACCAGTCGGGGCGTACTTGCGGCCCTTGAGGTACTCAAACGTTGTTTCGTCAGGAGCAATGAGGCCAGCTTTGGCACCAGCTTCGATCGACATGTTGCACACCGTCATACGGCCTTCCATCGAAAGCGAACGAATTGCTTCGCCGCGATATTCGATGACCGAACCGATGCCACCGCCGGTGCCGATGCGCCCGATGATGGCCAGCACGAGATCTTTGGCGGTGACGCCGTCGGGAAGTGCACCGTTCACGT
The DNA here is from genome assembly GCA_945862505.1 of Bifidobacterium breve. Lineage (GTDB taxonomy): Bacteria > Actinomycetota > Acidimicrobiia > Acidimicrobiales > Acidimicrobilacustridaceae > Acidimicrobilacustris. Next base: position 812 of record CAMAYJ010000009.1, read on the forward strand.
TGACGGCCATGGTTGAGGCCGGATGCTGGGGGAGAGTCTGAGTGGCCATGACGTGTTCGACTTCAGAAGTACCGATGCCGAAGGCCAGCGCGCCGAACGCGCCGTGCGTAGCGGTGTGGCTGTCACCGCACACGATGGTCATGCCGGGCATGGTCAGGCCTTGTTCCGGTCCGATCACGTGCACGATGCCTTGACCGGGAGTACCCATGGCGTGTTCGACAATGCCGAACTCGGCGGTGTTGGCCCGCAACACATCGACCTGCTTGCGCGAGATGGGATCGGCGATGGGCTGATCGATATCGGAAGTGGGGACGTTGTGGTCTTCGGTGGCAACGGTGAGTTCAGGTCGCCGAACCGTCCGGTCGTGGATGCGCAAACCATCAAACGCCTGCGGTGAGGTCACTTCGTGCACGAGGTGGAGGTCGATGTAGAGGACATCGGGCTCGCCATCGGCGCGGTGCACGACGTGATCGTCCCAAAGTTTTTGCGACAGGGTTCTCGGGGCCATGTTCTGCTCCTGTTCGGGAGGTTGGCCGGGACTGACGATGACGTGAGTTCCGGACGGCGCCGTTTGCGTCTCATATAATGGGACGCTAATCTTGCTCCGTGGGAAACACTATAGGTGGTGTGGGTGTTCTAGACAAGGCGGTTGATGTTCTCGACGCCCTCGAACTCCGTTCGTTGTCGTTGTCAGAACTCGTTGTGGTGACGGGACTTCCTCGGGCCACCGCTCATCGTCTTGCGACGGCGCTTGAACGACATGGTCTTGTTCGGCGCGACGCCGATGGTCGATTCATGCTCGGGACACGTTTGCTTTCTCTGGGGCAGGCGGCGGCGGACGCATGGCCCCTCGCGACTGCGGCGGCATCTGTCCTTGCGATTCTGCGAGATGAAACTGGTGAAAGCGTGCAGTTGTTCGTTCGCGACGGCGAGGTTCGTGTGTGTATTGCCGCTCTGCAGTCGCTACATGGATTGCGCACGATCGTGCCTCTTGGCGCCCGACTTCCACTTTCTGCAGGATCAGCGGCTCGTGTCTTGACGGGCGCAGATCAAATGGAGGGCGGGTGGATCGAGAGCGTGGGCGAGCGCGAGGCCGGCGTGGCGTCTGTTTCGGCTCCAGTTCGAGATGCATCGGGCCGAGTGGTCGCTGCGGTGAGTGTGTCGGGGCCGATTGAGAGAACTTCTCGACAGCCAGGTAAGCGGTACGGTTCCTCTGTGGTTGATGCAGCAAGAGAGATCGAATCAGAAGCTGGTTTGCGGGGCGTCAACGCGTGACTGAACGGCCACTCGCAGCCATCGATATCGGTACCAACTCGTTCCACATGGTCATTGCGCGAGTGGGCGAGGTTTCTGTCGCGGGCGAGTCCATCGGTCCTTCCTTCGAAGTGATCGCGCGAGAGAAAGAAATGGTTCGCCTGGGCTCGAGCTCAGGCGACATGAAGGAACTTTCTGAGGACGCGATAGAGCGCGGTGTCTCAGCGCTTCGACGTCTGGTCAAGATCGCTGCCATTCACGACGCCGATGTCGTGGCCGTAGCGACGAGCGCGGTTCGGGAAGCCGAGAATGCTGCCGTTTTCATCGAACGATCGTTCAACGAAGCAGGGGTTGTTGTCGACGTCATTGCCGGCGTGGAAGAGGCGCGGCTCATCCACATTGGAGTTCTCCAAGCGGTGCCGGTGTACGACCAACGTCTTGTAGTGATTGATATTGGTGGCGGTAGTACCGAGATCCTTGTAGGTGAGCAGGGAGAGACTCTTGTTGCCGGAAGTTTGAAACTTGGCGCAATTCGGTTGACGCGCCGGTTCTTCCGCGGAGAACGACTTCATCCCGGTGCAGTGGAATCTTGCCGCCGTCATGTCCGTTCGCTGCTCTCGCCGATGGTGCGCGAAGTCGAGCGCTTCGGTTTCGGTGTTGCCATCGCATCATCGGGAACAGCGGAAACGGTTGCGTCGCTCGTGAATTCTCAGAGAGGCGATGTCACTCCCAGAACATTCAATAACTTCACGATGAGTCGCGACGAGATCAAGGCCGCTGTGCGAACGCTGATTGCTGCGACTTCTGTCGAGGAGCGCAATGCGCTTGCCGGAATGGACCCCAGTAGGGCGGACATCATCCTGGCGGGAGCGATCATTCTCGAGCAGGCGGTCGAGGAACTCGGGATCGATGAGATCATCATCTCGGATAACGCGCTCCGGGAAGGCGTGCTTCTCGACGCGCTGTCGAGGCGCCGAGGCGCCACGTTGCATCATCTTCGGGATTTACGTCGCCGGAGCGTTCTGCACCTTGCTGAATCTATGGACGATGACGTTGCTCATTCGATTCGGGCGGCTGGCTTCGCCCTTGACCTCTTCGATGCAACAGCATCGTTGCACGGCCTCGGAGACGATTCGCGGGAATTGCTCGAGGCGGGTGCCCTACTTGCCAATGTTGGTCTCTCTATCTCGCACTCCGAGCATCACAAGCACAGCTATTACGTGATTCGTCATTCTGATTGTTTGGCCGGGTTCACAGACCACGAGATCGAATTGATCGCGCAGATAGCCCGCTATCACCGAAAGAGCGCCCCAAAGGCAAAGCATTCGGAGTTTGCGCGCTTGCGTTTGGAGGATCAAGACCGAGTTCGGATTCTCGCCGGCGTCCTCCGCGTGGGCATTGCTCTTGACCGTTCACACAAGGGGCGAGTGGAACGAATTGCGGTTTCTCTAGGAAATGGCGAAGAGCCAGTTTCGATCCTTGTGAAGCATCTTGATGAAGTTGATGTTGATCTCGAGATTCAAACTGCTGAGGATCGCAAAGGATTACTTGAAGTCGTCCTTGATCGACGCGTGACCTTTTCTTCGTAAATTGAAGGAGTGTGCTCTCGCTTTTCTGATGAACGGTGTTCACCAGCAATTAGGGAGTGGACGGCCCGATTGATCGGACTCGTGATGCAACGTCTTGGCACGCAACCATGAGGACGTCGGCGAATCGTTCAGGTCGCGTTGCGCAGATGTCATGGCGACCGTTGACTTCGAAAACGGTCGAGTTGGAGATCGTGTCCGCAAGTTGTCGTTGCCGATGCGGCGAGACCGTTTCATCGCGGGTGGTTAGAACGACAGCGGTCGGCACGTTGATCGAACTGATCCAGTCGGTTGCATCGTACGAAGCGACTTCGTGTCCTGATTCGAGCATGGTCCGCAGATCATTAAGACGCGCTTGCTCGCGGGCCCAGTTACCTAGAGGTGTCGTGTCGTATTTGGAGACAAGCACGCGTTCAGAGACACGTCGGTTGACTGATGGAGGTGCAAGTCGGGTAGCGAACGACAGGCCAGACACAACCCCGTTGAGAGCGCGTCCGTTGCGTCGTTCGCTGAACCGCGCTGTTGTGGCGCACAGTATGAGACCTTCGACCATCTTGGGGTGTCGACGCCACAACAACTGAGCAACTGGCCCTCCCATTGAATAGCCAACCGCAATTGCACGTTCAATGTTCAACACTTCGAGAAGTGCAGCAGCATCATCGGCGCAGTCTTCGAGTCGAAAGCGACCGCGACTACGAATGCCGCGGCCATGACCGCGATGGTCAAGAGCGACAACATTGAACTCGCGCTGAAGACCTTCATACGTAGCGAACCAGTTGAGGGCCGAGTTCGCTGTCCAGCCGTGAAGAAGGAGAAGCGTTGGAGCACCCTGTGGCCCGGGGGCCTCGCGTATCCATGTTGTTCCTCGACCCGGAAGCTCGATTGCACGACCGTCAGGCAGGCCTGGCGTCAGAAACGGCGTGGATCCTGGGAGCGAGGGTGACATGTGCGATTGTCGTCAGACTTCGATGCTGACGATCTCAACCTTGAGGACGCCACCGGGGGCTTCAAAGTCGACGATGTCGCCGACCTTGTTTCCCATGAGGGCCTGTCCCAAAGGTGAGCCTGGGGTTAGGACTTCAAGTTCCGCGCGTTCTTCAACGGAGCCGACCAGAAGGCGCTCAACCTCGTCGTCATCTTCGTAGCGGATCCCGACGATCACGCCTGAGACCACGGCGGATCCATCGGCGGCTTCGACGATTTCGGCGTCGAGGAGTAGTGCCTCGAGTTGGCGGATTCGGGCTTCCATCTTGCCCTGTTCCTCTCTCGCGGCGTGGTAGTCGCCGTTCTCAGAGAGATCGCCCATTTCACGGGCAGTCTGAATTTTGCGGGCAATATCGACTCGACCGTGGGTCGTGTGCTGCTCATGTTCAGCGCTCAACCGGTCGTAGGTCTGTTGGGTGAATCGGTGTACGACAGCCATGTCGCTAGCGTACCGGCCCTTCGTGGAACTCGCCTAGGGGGACGGGAGGGGGTCGGACTAGGGTGTTGAGCCATGTCCACACCGAGCCCACGTCGTTCGCGCTCCATCGTGATCATTCGCTAGCGCACACCGAGTTCGGTGTGCGCCCTCGGCCGTCCACCCCGGTGGGCGGCTTTCTCGTTCCAGAACAGAGCCTGTCCCTTTCAAGGCATTGCACTCTTTAGTACAGCAACCAATCGGAGTCATCGTGAGTCACAGAATCGGAGTTATCCCCGGAGACGGGATCGGGCACGAGGTCATCCCCGTTGCCCTCAAGGTCATTCGTGCTGCGGGTGTCGAGCTCGACTGTGTTGACTACGACCTTGGTGGTGCTCGCTACCTGCGTGACGGCGTCGTTCTTGACGATGCAACGGTTGAAGAATGGCGTGGACTCGACGCTCTGTTGCTCGGTGCAGTCGGAACACCTGATGTTCCGCCAGGCGTCATTGAGCGCGGCCTTCTTCTCAAAATGCGTTTCGATCTCGACCTCTACGTCAATCAGCGTCCGTTCATCGCGCCCGATGGGTCACATGATTTCATCGTGATCCGTGAAAACACTGAAGGCACCTACGCAGGCGAAGGTGGCTTCCTTCGGAAGAACACGCCATTCGAAGTTGCGACGCAGGGTTCAGTGAATACCCGGCACGGCGTTGAACGTTGTGTTCGCTATGCCTTCGAACTCGCACGCAGCCGTGATCGCAAGCACCTCACTCTCGTCCATAAGACCAACGTTCTGACTTTTGCTGGAGATCTCTGGGAGCGCACCTTTAATGAGGTTGCCGCGGAATTCCCCGATGTTTCGACGGCCTACAACCATGTTGATGCTGCTTGCATCTACTTCGTTGAAAACCCGCAGCGTTACGACGTCATCGTGACAGACAACTTGTTCGGCGACATCCTCACCGATCTCGGCGGAGCGGTCTCCGGTGGAATTGGGTTCGCCTCGTCGGGCAATCTCAACCCCGATCGAACGAGCCCCTCGATGTTTGAACCAGTCCATGGTTCGGCTCCAGATATCGCTGGTCAAAATAAAGCCAATCCCGTTGCTGCGATTCTCTCGGCGGCGATGATGCTGGAATTCCTTGGTGAAGAAGCGGCAGCAACGGCAATCCGCAACGCGTGTTCCGACACTGCCACCCTCACCGGTTCAACTACCGAAATCGGCGACATTGTCGTCGCTCGTCTCTGAGAGGCAAAGCAATGCCAATTACTCCTACCAACAAGATCTGGATGAACGGAACGCTCGTCGATTGGGACGACGCGAAAATCCACGTCCTTACCCACACCCTTCATTACGGGATGGGCGTCTTTGAAGGAATCCGCGCGTATGAAACCCCAAAGGGTCCTGCGGTGTTCCGACTTACCGAGCACATCGAGCGCTTGCATAACTCGGCGAAGATCCTCGGCATGGACATGCCCTATGGCGTCGATGAGTTGGTCCAGGCCACGAAGGACGTCGTCAACGCATCGGGACTTCCTTCGGCCTACATCCGTCCGATTGCCTATTACGGCTACGGCGAAATGGGACTGAACACGCTTCCGTGCTCGGTCGATGTCTCGATTGCTTGCTGGCCATGGGGCGCCTACCTCGGTGAAGATGCGCTCACGAAGGGGATCAGCACAAAGATTTCGTCCTGGACCCGCCATGACCACAACACCATGCCGCCGGCTTCGAAAACCACAGGCAACTACGTGAACTCATCCCTTGCCAAAGTCGAAGCTCTCCGCGGTGGATACGACGAAGCAATCATGCTCAACCCTCAAGGTTTCGTTAGCGAATGCACGGGCGAAAACATTTTTGTTGCTCGTGATGGTGCTTTCGTGACCCCACCGATCGCCGCTGGCGCGCTCGAAGGCATCACGCAAGACAGTGTCATGGTGATCGGTCGAGATCTCGGTTACGACTTCCGTGTCGATTACCTGACGCGCTCGGACCTTTATGTCGCCGAGGAAATCTTTCTGTGCGGAACCGCTGCTGAGGTTTCGGCTGTGAATTCAGTCGACAATCGCGATATCCCATGCCCTGGGCCGATGACATCTGCCATCGCTGCCGAGTATGGGCGCGTTGTGCGCGGTCAGGTTCCCCGTTACGAGGACTGGTTGGAGTATGTCCACTAACAACGATGCCAAAGCTGAACTGTCATCGCTTCCATCCTCGGTCGAAATTTTCGACACGACCTTGCGCGATGGCGCCCAATTCGAAGGCATCTCACTCACAGTTGAAGACAAGCTTCGTGTTGCCGAGCAACTCGACTGGCTTGGTGTGCATTGGATCGAAGGGGGCTACCCCCAGGCCAATCCAAAAGACGAGGAGTTCTTTAAGCGCGCCCCGCTTGAACTCAAACTCACAAATGCCGAACTCGTAGCGTTCGGTTCGACACGCAGGCCGGCCGGCAAAGTCGATGTCGACCCAACCTTGGCGGCACTCGTAGGAGCCGGCACCTCGACGGTATGCATCGTGGGCAAGAGCTGGGATTTCCATGTCACCGAGGCCCTACGGACGACGCTCGATGAAGGCATAGCGATGGTGGCCGAATCGGTCGCTTTCTTGAAGGCCGAAGGATTGCGTATCTTCTTTGATGCTGAACATTTCTTCGATGGTTACAAAGCCAACCCCGAATTCGCACTTCGAGTTCTCGAAGCAGCCATGCTGAACGGCGCCGATTGTGTGGTGTTGTGCGATACCAACGGTGGGTCACTTCCACACGAGGTGCAGCGAGTCACTGCCGAGGTCGTTTCTTTTGTTGGCGGCGCAACAGGCGTGGGCATTCACACTCAGAACGATTCTGGCTGCGCTGTTGCAAACTCGGTGGCGGCAGTTGTCGGGGGTGCAACGCAGGTTCAGGGCACCATCAACGGCTATGGCGAGCGCACGGGCAATGCAAACCTTATGACCGTCATTCCCGATCTCACGCTCAAACTCGGAGTGGCGACTCTCCCTGAGGGTCGCCTCGATCGACTCACCGTTGTGAGTCACCGTGTTGCGGAACTCGTTAACCTCCCTCCGCATCCTTCAGACCCATACGTGGGTGCGTCCGCATTTGCGCATAAGGGCGGCTTGCACACTTCTGCGCTTGGTCGCGCTGGTGGTGCAACCTACGAACACATCGATCCGGCAATCGTGGGAAACCACACGCGCGTTCTTGTGTCCGATCTCGGTGGGCGTGCGGGCATGGCCATGAAGGCTGATGAATTTGGAGTCGAACTCGACGACCCGTCGGTTGCCAAACTGTCCGACGAACTTAAGCAACTCGAGTCGGAAGGCTGGTTGTTCGAATCAGCCGACGCGTCGCTTGAACTTCGGATGCGCCGAGCTACTGGGTGGGAGCAAGAATTCTTCGAGGTCGAGGAATATCGAGTTTCGAGTTCACATCGCGAAGGTGCAGCCACAACTGGTGGTGCCCTCGAGGTCACGACCGAGGCAACAGTCAAACTTCGGATTGGTGGCAATCCAGTGACTGCCGATGGCGAGGGAAATGGTCCCGTCAATGCACTCGATGCTGCGGTTCGTCGAGCGCTTAACGGAAGATTCCCTGCGCTTGAACGGATTCACCTGACCGATTTCAAGGTTCGTGTCGTCGATGGCGGCGCTGCGACCGGGGCGGTGGTGCGCGTGCTGATCGATTCCACCAATGGCGACCGCGTTTGGACGACCGTGGGAGTCGACAGCAATGTGATTGAGGCCTCGTGGCAGGCACTCATGGACTCCATTCAGTTTGGGTTGGTCCACGCTGACGATCTTGCCGGGTAGATTCACTCTTAATGGCTGCCCCTGATTACGTCCCCGTTCCCGTCGATGATCCCGCCCGGGTGTACCAGTCGCCTCCGTGGCGTCCCGAGTCGTGGATGGCCGATCGGCCGGCAGAAATTCTGGGCCGTCAGCCTCTTGGGCCGCGTTTAGGCGATCCAGGGCCTGACCAAGGTTTTGCAATCCGTCTAGCCCGACAGGTCCGTGGCCGTCTCGTGCTGACATCGGGTGAATCCGAAGCCGATGCGCTTTCGGGCACCGTTGCGATCGCGATGCGTCGATCAGCGTTGTTCGGCCGAGCGCCTTCTATTCACGACATCACGGTTGCGCTCACACTGTGGGGCTATTTGTCGGAAGCACCTATGGAACTTGTCGCTCTTCGTTCACAGGTATTTGCCGCTGTCGCTCACAGTCACCACTACATGGAGCGACGCGCCATCGTCGATGCTGTTCCCGAAGAAGTTCTCCGGCTTGACCCAGCATCGGTCACAACTCTTGTGCGCAATGAACCTTCGCGCATCCTTGCGATGGCTAACGCTGCATTGGCGGGTCAGTCGCACGACAATCACGCCTGAGTGCCGCTTCATGCCGAGAGCGAATCGGCATGGAATTGAACTCGTGAAGCGGTTTAGGGCTTTGCGGTTGCAGCAGTGGTGCTTGACCACGATGCGGGAGTGGTCGCGAAGATATCGATTGGGGTTCCGGCAGGTATCGCGCCAGCGATCTTGACCACCACATCGTTGGGAATGCGCACACAACCATTGGATGACTTGGTGCGAACCAGTTCAGGCTGGTTAGTCCCGTGGAACGCGACCTGGGGAAGGCCGTTGTCAAACGTATCGAGCACTTCGCTGTATCCGTTGATGGGAAGGATCCATGCACCGTAGATGCCGGTATCTGATGGATTTTTGATCTTCTCAGTGACGAAGAATCGCCCAAGGGGGGTTGGCGTCGAGTCTTTGCCGATGACGACGTCGGTTTCAACGAAGACCACTGCACCCTGGAAGACCTTCAAGTGGAATGTCGAAAGATCAAGTTCCATATGAAAGTCGGTGGCCGCGATGGTGACATCGTCGGCCTTGATCCATCCGGTGGTGTGATTTGGACGAGCGGTGATCAACACCTTCATCCAGTCGCCTTGGTTCTCGAGCACTTCGACGACAAGTGGATTCTTGTAATAGGTGGGGTTTGTGAACTCGTAACCATCAGCGGTTTTCTTGACACCGGCCGAATTAAGTCCGGTGCGGGGGATAGCGGCAACCTTTGAGGCAACCGTGCTCGACGTGCTTGAAGTGCTTGAGGGCGGTGTTGTTACAACACTCTTGGGAAGTTCGCTATACACCGTGAGCTTCGAGCCTTTGGCGGTTGCGTACGTGGTCTGATACGGCGCACCAGGGCTTGAAGTCGTTGATTGCTCGGTGGACGCGTCTGACGAAGCCTTCTTGCCATCCGAGCATGCGGCCGCACCCAAAACCAGAGCAAGCGAAATCGCGGCAGCAGCGATTGGGCGAAAGCGTCGTAAACGGCGAGGGGAGTTCATGGAGTGCTCCGCGGGGAGGTTCAAATGCTGAGCCCGATTGGCTCAGATCGCCCAGATCAGTTGATCGAACGGGGGGAGGAAGGCCTGACGGTACCATCGACCATGTGAACACCCCAGTCGCCCGAGTCCGCTTTGCTCCCTCGCCTACGGGTTACCTCCACATAGGTGGGGCCAGGACCGCTCTTTTCAACTGGCTCTTCGCCCGCCAGCAAGGTGGCGAGTTTGTGCTTCGCATCGAAGACACCGATGCTGAACGCTCGAGGCCAGAACTCATTGACGTTATTTTCCGGTCTTTGGAATGGTTGGGCCTTGATTGGGATGGCACGCCCGTCCATCAGTCCGAGCGCGGGGCCATGCATCTCGCTGCAGTCGAGACGCTTCTTGCGAATGGCTCGGCCTACTGGTGTTCGTGTTCCTCCGATGAGGTCAAAGCTCGAGCGGAAGCTCGTGGCGGCACTCCTGGCTACGACGGATTTTGTCGCGAGCGGGGATTGGGCCCAGGCGAAGGTCATGTCGTTCGATTTCGGGTTCCCGACGAAGGCGTTACTTCCTTCGACGATCTCATTCGCGGCACGGTCAGTTTTGAAAATGCCGTTCTTGAAGATTTTGTGATTCTTCGTTCGAACGGAACGCCGATGTTTCACCTCGCAAACGCAGTCGACGATGCCGATCAAGGGATTACTCATGTCATCCGCGGCGAAGACCTCATCAACGTCACACCAAAGGTCCTGCTTCTTCGCCAAGCACTTTCGACGTCGGGCGAATTGATTTTCGCTCACCTTCCGCTCATCGTGAATGAAAAACGTCAGAAGCTTTCGAAGCGACGCGACGATGTTTCTGTCGGCGATTACATCGATCGCGGCTATTTGTCTGAGGCGATGGTGAATTACCTCGCCACCCTGGGGTGGGGTCCACCTGATGACATCGAGATTCGACCGCTTGCCGAGATCGTTGACTTGTTCCGTATTGCCGATGTGAATAATTCCGGCGCATTTTTTGATGTCAAGAAGTTGCAGCACTTCAATGGTGAATACATTCGTAATCTGTCGGTCCCGCAATTCGTCAGTCGTTCAACTCGATGGTTATACGAAGACACTCCTTGGGAACCAGATCGATTTGATATCTCCACCTTCGAAGTTCTTGCTCCGCTCGTACAAGAACGCGTGAAATTGCTTTCAGAAGTGCCCGGTTATGTCGATTTCATTTTCACTCCCGACCCCGTAATCGATGAAGACTCTTGGCAAAAGGTGATGGTCAAAGGCGCCGATCTGGCGGCGGCTGTGCTCGAACATGCCACGGCTCAATTTGCCGATTGTGACTGGACCGCAGCGTCACTTGAAGCGGCCCTGTTTTCGTATGCCGAAAAGCACGAAATTTCAAAGGGCAAGGTGCAGGCCCCTGTACGAGTTTCGGTGACTGGTCGCAGCATTGGGCCACCGCTTTTTGAATCGCTTGAAGTTCTCGGTCGGGACGAAACGCTTCGCCGGCTCACATCAGCGAAGGTTCTTCTGCAGGGCTGACATGTTCTTTGGATTGCGTTGGGTGATACGTATCGCTCTCGGACTGCTCACAGTCTTGGTTCTCTATATCGGAATCACGTTTGCACAGGTGTGGTGGGCGGCGAGACAGAACGACTCATCGCCTGCGTCGGCGATCGTTGTTATGGGTGCCGCGCAGTGGAACGGTTTGCCATCGCCGGTGTTGAAAGATCGACTCGATCACGCCGCCGAGCTCTACCAAAAAGGGGTCGCTCCGGTGGTGATCGTCGCAGGCGGTAAGCAAGCGGGCGACAAGGTCACACAAGGTCTCGTCAGCTTCGAATACCTGCGGTCGAAGGGCATCCCCGAAGGGGCGATCAAGATTGAAGTGGACGGAACCGATAGCTACGAGGAACTTTCTTCAACGGCGTTCATCATGCGCAAAGCGGGTTTGCCCGATGACGTGGTGATCGTGACCGATCCGTATCACTCATTTCGGGCTGCTGGCATCGCTGATGAGGTTGGGCTTACTGCCCATGTCTCACCGACCAAGGGGCGGTCAACGTTCAGTGACTATGTGCGTGAAACAGGCGCAGTCGCTCTCGGCCGGATCATTGATTACCGCCGTTTGGCGGCTTGGCGCTGACCCCCGTTCGGCTGCCTGGCGTGGTTTGGTGCCACCCCGGTTCCAGCCGGTAACGTTCAATCGCCCTTCGGGGGTGGTGTAATTGGTAACACGAGTGGTTCTGGTCCATTTGTTGGGGGTTCGAGTCCTCCCCCCCGAGCTTTGAAGATCGGGCGTCGACAAGGTCGGCGCCCGTTTCGCGTCTCGGCCCAGCCCTAGGCTTCCTTCGTGACGACATTGCGTTCTCTTTGTGTCTATTGCGGATCGAAATTGGGCAATGATCCGCGACACGAGGCTGTTGCTGTTGAGTTAGGTCGGCTCATGGCCCAGTCGGGCGTGCGCCTCGTTTACGGCGGCGGTTCCGTTGGATTGATGGGATCGGTCGCCGATTCTGTATTGGCCAACGGGGGAGAGGTATTCGGTGTCATCCCGAAGGGGCTGTTCACCACAGAAATTGGCCATCCCGGTCTGACCGAACTGATCGAGGTTGGTTCGATGCATGAACGCAAGGCATTGATGGCCGCCGAGGCCGACGCCTTCGTTGCCCTGCCTGGTGGACTCGGAACCCTCGAGGAACTAGCAGAGTCCACCACATGGGCACAGTTGGGTATTCATGCCAAGCCCGTTGGTGTGCTTGATATCGACGGATTCTGGGAGCCCCTGCTCGGGTTCCTCGATCGCGCTGCCGACGCCGGATTCATTCGGCCCCAGCATCGCAACATCATTCTGCGCATTGCCGACGTCAACGATGTGATCCCCGTGCTGTCGGCGAAGGTCGTGCCACCGTCTGTGCCGCTACTTGGCATCGAAGAGTCTTGACCCGATGGGGTCCGGGCTGCGTTGACGCGAGACAATTGAGGCATGGAACAGGTTGACATTGCCGTGATCGGCGCCGGTCCCGCAGGCTCGTCTGCCGCGGCATGGGCAGCTCGTGGCGGCGCGTCAGTCGTTCTCTTCGAAAAGGCAACGCAGGGTCGCGAGAAATCCTGCGGGGATGGTCTGACTCCGCGAGCGGTAATCGAATGCCGCCGTCTGGGCCTTGATCTCGATCGGTTTCATCGCATCGATGGGCTACGAGTGCAAGCGGGCAGCAAAGTTCGCGAAGTGTTGTGGCCCGACGGAGCGTTTCCTCCGGTTGGCGCGGTCGCTCCGCGCGCTGAGTTCGACGCAATGGTTATGCAAGCAGCAATTGATTCGGGTGCGGACTTTCGCGAGAACTCGCCGGCCGAACTCTGGATCGAAGACGGCCGCGTGTTGGGTGTCATTTGTCATGGTGAAAAGGTGCGCGCTCACCTGACCGTGATCGCTTCTGGTGCTGGTTCCCCCTCGGCGCGAGCGGTCGGAGCGACACGTGTTGCGTCGTCACCATTCGGTCTGGCTATCCGCGGCTACATCTCCTCGACCCGTTCCGATGATCGCCACATGGAAGCATGTCTTACCGTCAAGGGCCCCGACGGCTCGATCGTTCCTGGCTACGGATGGGTGTTCCCTGCCGGTAATGGAATCGTCAATATCGGTGTTGGCGCGTTATCGACGATGAAGAACTTTTCTGATCTCAATCTCAACACCATGCTCGATGCGTACACCGCTCAAGTGCGCGACTCGTGGGGTCTCGGCGAGTTCATCGCTCGTCCAAAGGCGTGGCGGCTTCCAATGCATGTTGAGCACCGAGGCGGTCCCGGTTGGGTTGTTGTTGGCGATGCTGCCGGCCTTGTGAATCCCTTTAACGGGGAAGGAATCGACTACGCGCTCGAATCGGGCCGTCATATTGCGGAATGTTTCCTCGCCGAACCCGGAACTGCGTGGGCCTCATATCAAGCAATCATGCGCAAGGAATACGACCCGTTCTTTGCCACCGCCCGTCGCTTCGCGTGGCTCATCGGCCGCCCGAAACTTCTGCAGTTCCTTCTCGGCATTGCGTTGTCGACCAAGTTCACCATGAAACTCGTGCTCGACATCATGGCGAATCTGGTCGATATGGAGCACCCCGGTTTGGCAGGCCGTTCGCTCACGATCGGGGGCAAGGTGCTTTCATTGGCGGATCCGCTTCTTGTTCGTTCACCAAAAAAGCGCGGGAAACGACCAACAACTCCTGTCGGGTAGGTTCAGGAGTCCCACAAGGGGATGAACGGGGGGGGGTCGGTCATGGGTAGTTCGCCAGTCGCCATTGTCACGGGGGCAAGCCGCGGAATCGGTCGGGCCGGAGCGTTGGCGCTCGCTGAAGCTGGTTTCGACGTTGTTGTAAGCGCGCGCACAGTGCGCGAGGGCGAGGGCGTAGCCGAACCGAACTCCGTTCGTGAAGAAACAACGCTTGCCGTGCCGGGAAGTCTTGAGCGCACTGCGGAGGAAATTGAAGTGCGCGGTCAGCGAGCCCTTATCGTTCCCATGGATCTCATCGATGTCGCGTCGGTTACCGCTCTGCCCGCCACTGTCATGGCCGAATGGGGCCGCATCGACGTGCTGTTTAACAACGCAATCTTTCGCGGTGTCGGCACGCTCGACCGCATCACCGATCTCACTATCGATTCGATGACCAATCTTCTCGCCGGAAACTTCATGAATCAGATCCTGCTCATTCAACAAGTGATTCCGCACATGATCGCTGCAGGCGGCGGCACCATCATCGACATGGTGTCGGGTTCTGCACGCCTTGATCCGGCTGGTCCTCCGGGAGAAGGTGGCTGGGGCATTCTTTATTCCGCATCGAAGGCTGCGTTTGGCCGCGTAGCTGGTGGCGTGAACGCTGAATATCGAGCGCAGGGAATCAAAGCGTTCAATGTTGACCCCGGCAACGTGGTCACCGAAGCTCGTAAAGCAGCCAAGCCCGACGACGAATACAGCACTGGCTATGGCAGCGAACCGGCTGAAGCCACGGGCAAAGTTGTGGCGTGGCTGGCCAGCGATCCGACCGCCGACAAGTTTCTCGGCAAGTGGATCTTTGCGCCGAAACTTTGTTCCGATCTCGGGCTGCTTCCTGGTTGGACGTTCCAGGCCCCGCAATGAACGAACAGGAACGCGCCGATCGACACGAGATCCGCAAGATTGTGGATGATTACGCGCTCTTTGCCGACCGCGTCGACAACGAATCACTCGCAGACTTGTTTGCTCCCGATGGCGTGTTGCGTATTTTTGAGCGCGGGAAAACTGAACCAGTGCGCCAACGAATTGGTCGGGGGGAGATCGCTGAGGCCATCAAGGGTTTGTCGCGTTATGACGTGACGCTCCACGTGGTGAGCAACCATTACGTCGAAATCGAAGGCGATGTTGCCACTGGCGAAAGTTATTGCCGAGCCAGTCACATTCGACCTGTAGAAGGCGGTGCTCCTGAGGCCCGCGAGAACTACATCATGAACATTCGCTATCTCGATGAGTTCATTCGTACGACCGAGGGATGGCGCATTGCAAAACGTGAACTCCAAGTGGAGTTCACCGAAGTGTCGCCAATTCTCTGAGTTTGTGGTCTAGAGGCCTTGGAGTGTGGCAACCGAAGAGTTGCTGGCCATGGTCAGAGCAAGTGCGGCCAGCTCGGCAATCGTATTCTCGGTGCTGGTGGTGTCCTCGTCGGGACGGGTTGTCTTGATGCGGGCCAATGCGCCCTCGGTGATGATGGAGAGCTTGAAGACCGCCAGCACTCGGTAGACATCGATATCGCTGATGGAGCGACCGCTGGAAGCCTCGTAGCGGGCCAGCAGATGATCTCCGGTGGGGAAACCAGGATTCAGGCGGTGGGGCTGTGGAGAGCGGCTCCGCCACATAATTTCCCCGGCATCGCCCCAATAGACGCTGACCATGCCGAGATCGGTGAGTGGGTCACCGAGCGTCGACATTTCCCAATCGAGGACAGCGACCATTTGGGTCGGGTCGGTACGGCTCCACATCGTATTATTGAACGAATAGTCACCGTGAACGATCGATGCTTCGGTACGAGCGGGGATCGAACGTTTGAGTCGCTTTGCGACCTCATCAATGTCGGGCAATTCCCGTTGTTTTGATTTCTCCCATTGTGTGCACCAGCGGTTGACCTGTCGCTCAAGAAATCCTGCAGGTTTGCCGAGTTGCCCGAGGCCTACTGCTTCGAAATCAACAGCGTGAAGCCGCGCAAGAACGTCAATGAGTTGATCGCTCGCTCCAAGTGCTTGAGCGTTATCGAGATGGGCAACGTGTTCGGCATCGGAATAGACAATGCCGTCAACGAAGTCCATCAAATAGAACGGCACGCCGATAACTGATTCGTCCTCGCACATCGCAACGGTCTGGGGCACGGGGACATCGGTGTCGCGTAAACCGGTTTGCACGCGGTATTCACGGCCCATGTCGTTTGCTGTTGCGAGAAACGCACCAACGGGTGGGCGTCGCAGTACCCAATCGTTGGCATCATCTTGCACTCGGAACGTGAGGTTCGAAGAACCGCCCGACAGATGCGAAACCGTAACCGGACCCTGCGCGCCCGAGACGTTGGTTGATATCCACGCGCTCAACGCAGTGGTGGGAACAGCCTCAGCTACCTGTTCGGAGATCATGCGATATGAAAGGGAAGACTTGAGCGACCGATGGTCACTCGAGGAGTTCCGCGACTCACCACAGTTCGTTGGCGTAGGTATCGGTGCCAACCACGGTGCGGAAGAAGGGGGCCACGAGATGCACATCAGCAAGGCCAGCAGCTTCGACTGCATCGGTATAGGCCTTCATACGTTTCGTGGCTTTGGTGACATCCCCACGCACGAAAATGACCTGAACAAGCCGCTCGGTACCCCCGGCCGGTGTGCCGAGATCCATGGGCTGATCAGCGGCCGGCGTTGCTACTGGCTGCCACGAAGACACCAACTCAATGTCGGAACCATTCATGAGATCGGCGTAAATGCCGGCCTTCTCAATATCGGCGTGAACGCTCTTGGCTGTATGGCCGTCGCGTGCGTCGAAGAACACGTTGAAGATGCCGTCGTACGCGCTGTCGAGAGCGACATCAACCGGAACGCCATCGGCGTCGCGATTTGCTGAACCAATGAAGTCGAACAGGTTCGTGTGGGTGTGCTTGCGTTCGGGGAATCCGCGGTTATTGGTGTACAGCCACGTGACGCGCTCGGTGCTCCAGTTGTTCCAGTCGTCGTGGTGTCCGCCTTCGATCCAGTAGATCGCCACATACGAACCTGAATCAGAGGGGTTGGCGACGACGGTGCCACCTTCGGGCCAGCGAAGATCTTTGAGGCTTCGCGTGGCAACCCAGCGTGAACCTGACATCTGATGCGGAGCCACCATGCAGCCTGCGTAAAAGTGATCTCGCTCGTACCAACGGTTGTACGCAGATTCGAAACCGGGGTTGGGGTCAACCATCGTGAGCAGCATGGATCCGACCTTCATCGGGTAGTCGTGGAGGCCGCCTGGGTCGAGTGGGTATGCCATGTTTTCCTTCGCTTTCGAACACGGGCGCAACGCCCCCTAGTGGGACCGAAACTAGCCGTTTGAAATGCCGGGTGACGCGCCGTTAGTGCTCGGCAGTTCCGACTACTGACACCCTGTACATAAGGCGACGGCCGGGGAAATCGTTGAGCACTCGATGCATCGTCGAACGGTTGTCCCACATCAGGAGATCGCCCTCTCGCCAGTGATGGCGATAGGTGAAGTGTTCCTTGACTGAATGCTGGAAGAGGAACGCGAGGACTGCGTCGCTTTCATCGGGCAGGAGACCAACAATGTGACGGGTATAGGTCGGGTTGACGAACAAACTCTTGGCACCGGTTTCGGGATGGACACGAACGACGGGGTGAGCGGTGCGGGGATCTTGGGCGATGGCATCGGCGTATTGCTGCGGTGTGGCTCCGCCAAAGCGATACCGAAGTTCCGTTGTGCGACTGAGATCGTGAAGTGCAGTAAGGCCTTCGAGGTACAGCTTCATGTTCGGTGACAACGCGTTGTACGCGGCGGTGGTTGAGGCAAACATCGTGTCGCCCCCTACCTCGGGGAGCGTCTTTGCGTGCGTGAGCGTTCCCATCGGGGGGTGGGGGAGGAACGTTTCGTCGGTATGCCACATCGACGCGGTGTTTCCTTCCTCGGAATCAAGAACGCTGACGTGTTCAAGGCCGGGGCCGAGATTAGGGAAGAACGCATGGATTTCGATCTCGCCAATTCGGCGTCCGAGGGCCATGTGCTGTTCGGGAGTGAGGTCAGGAGCGTGGATGGCCAGGACCTGGTTCTCAACGAGTGCATCGTGCACAGCATTAAGAGTCTCATCATCGAAATCGGTGCTGAGATCGAGTCCTGTGATCTCCGCTCCAAGGGCGGGAGTGAGTCGACGAATCTGCATCGGGTGATGTTGACACTTTTCCCGACCACTCGTAGGTTCGCAGGACCGGCTGCCGGGTGGCGGCCCTTGATCTTGGGGGATTGGTTCCATGACAAATCTGTTTAGTTATTCCGGCAAGCGCGTCGTTCTCACGGGAGGCGCCACTGGCATTGGTGCCGCACTCGCTGAACTGCTGGGCGAACTCGGTGTCGAACACCTCACCATTCTCGACATCAAGGCACCAACTGGCCGTTGCGATACGTTCATCGAAACGAACCTCGCTGATCCCGCGTCGATCGATGCGGCTATTGCACAGATCGAAGGTCCGATCGACGTGCTGTTCTCAAACGCAGGTGTTGCAGCAAATGCTGGGGTTCGCACCTGCATGGCGGTGAACGTCGCCGCCTCTCGTCGACTCACCGATGGCCTCTTCGATCGCATCACCAAGGGCGGAACCATCGTCTACACCGCGTCGATGGCAGGCAATGGTTGGCCGGCTCAGGTGGCGGAGATTACCGAACTTCTTGAGATCGCCGACTGGGATGCATTCCTCGATTGGTGCGAGGCACACCCCGAGGTCGTGAACGACGTCTATGCATTTTCAAAGATGTGCATGCAGGTGTACACGATGCGTCGTTCGTATTCGGCAATTCGCGAGGGCATCCGCATCAACAGCATCTGCCCGGCGCCGGTTGATACGCCCCTCATGGCCGACTTCAAGGTTTCAATGGGTGAAGACGCCATCAACTGGGCCGTCGGCGTCCAGGGCAATGGTCGTATGGCTGTTGCAACAGACATCGCACCGTCGCTTGCCTTCATGGGTAGCGACGCCGCCGCGTTCATCAATGGCGAGAATCTCCACGTTGATAGTGGTCTGAGTTCGGCCATGGTCACGGGCCTGGCGTTTAGTTGATCGCTATGCATCCCGAAGACGAATTTCATACGCCCACAACTGACGATCCGGAGTGGACTGAAACATGTTGGTTCACGTTTGCTGTTCCCGAACGCAATTTGTCGGGCCAGCTCTACCCGTATTTCAAGACAAATCAGGGCGTGGCTGCGGGCGGCGCGTTCTTTTGGGATGGCCGTAACGAGCGACCAGAAACCTGTGTGTATGCCAAGCAGTTCTGGCACCTCCCGTTAGCGGATCAGAAACTGACCGATCTCACGCTCGCCAATAGCATTCGTTACGAATGCCTCAAGCCGCAGAAGAAGTGGCGCGTTCGCTACGACGATCCCGACGGTGGCGATGAGATTCATGTCGACCTCACGGTCACCGGCGTCGTTGCCCCCAACATGCTGGGTGAATCTCACGTCGATCAGCCCTGCCGTTACCAGGGAACGATTGTCTTGCACGGCGAAACCATTGAAGTTGATGACTACGGTTTTCGCGATCGTTCTTGGGGCCCTCGTCCGCAGTTTGGGCAAGGCATTCATGGTGGATCGATGATGCGCGGTGGCTATAGCTACGCCACTGCTTCAGACACGCACGCGTTTCATGCCATCACCATGGACTTTGGCACCGGCGCAATCGTGATTCACGGTTCGTACATGGTCGATGGCCACTGGGCGAAGCTGAAAAGTGGCGAACGCCGAGTGATCGAACGTGATCGTGAGGGTTTCCCGCTTGTCGTGGAACTCGATGGCGTCGATGAACTCGGTCGATCATTCAATGCTCGTGGGGAAACTACGAACTCACTCGGTTTCCTGATTAATCCGAATCTGTACACCATCAATTGCCTGACTCGTTGGTCATTCGACGGCATCACAACTTGGGGCGAAGACCACGACAACCATTCATTCCCCGACGCACGTCGATTGTTCCGTGAAGCTCGCGGTCAGTCGCTCTGGACGGTCCCATCGTGAGCGCTGCGACCAGAACTGCGCTTGTTACCGGTGCTAGCAGAGGCATTGGTCGGGCTACTGCAATTGCGCTGGCGCAGGCAGGTTTCGATGTGGCGATTACGGCCCGAACAGTTGTCGATGGCGATCCGACTTCGTTGACTGATGACGGCAAGGTACTGCCGGGAAGTTTGGCCTCGACTGCAGCTGCAATCGAAGCTCTCGGACAACGTGCGGTGCAGATTCCGCTTGATCTTCTCAATCGTGATGCACTCGTACCTGCAGTTGAATCGGCAATTTCTGGGCTCGGACATCTTGATGTAGTTGTGAACAACGCGATCTTTGTGAGTGGCGGCGGGCCCAAGTATTTCCTCGACACCGACCCAGAAGATCTCATCAATCAGTTGTGGGGTGACCTCACCGCACAACTGTTGTTGCTGCAGCCGCAGGTTGCGCACATGATCACACGAGGTGGTGGAACGGTCATCAACATTGGTTCCGGTTCGGGAAAGTGGAAGTTGAAGTTCCCGATCGGCCAGGGCGGTCCCCAATTGGCCTACTGCGCGTCGAAGGCGGGCTTTCATCGGGCTGCAGATCGTCTGGCCTTTGAATATGGTGATCAAGGAATTGTTGCGTTCACGGTCGACCCAGGATTCGTTGCGACCGAACGCACGAAGATGGTCACCGAACTCGGCGAGATCGCTGCGCGAGGTGTCGAGCCTTCAATCGTTGGTGAAGCAATTGTGTGGTTGGCCACCACGGGTGCGACAACAGAAAAGAACGGTAGTTATCACGAGGCTCAAGAAATCGCTCGCAACCTTGGTCTCTTGCCGTCATTGCCTGAAACCGATTGATTCGCTCGTTGCCAATTAGAGGTTGGGGACTACCTGCGTACACGTGAGTTCTACGTGTCGTTCGACGAGTTCGTCGGGCATGCCGGCAACGCTGGCCCACAGGTAGACGTGTTCCACCGGTGAACCATCGGTGGCTTCGTGGATGGCTTCGACGGCATCAGCCGGCGTGAGCACTCGAAGCCCAGGAATCTGGCCGGTCTTTGCCGCACCACCGCGCAATTTCTCGATGGTGATTTCCTTCGGCGCATCGCGTCCCGAGCCTGCAGCGGCGGCGGCACGGTAGGAATTCAATTGGTGCGCGTAATGAGGAAGGATGCATTCGAACGCTGGTTCCGGGTCGTCGGCGACGATGATGTCGAGCATTCCGCCGGTGCGAGCAACCGAAGGATCGTGACCGCCGTCAACGAGACCTTCGCGATAGGGCTCAAGTAATGCTCGATCGAGGCTCAACAGGCCGACACCGAGCCGACCAGCGCGCTTGGCGCCCTGCGGTCCCTGGTAGCCGAGCCAGATTGGGAACGGATTCTGCGCCGCTGGGGGAGTGACGATGCCGTCGTCGAGAAGGTGGCGAATCTCGGCGACCGCTGCGTCGGTGAGTCCGTAGCGCTTTGTGATGTCTGTGGTGTAGAGCTCGAACTCCGGAGAGCTGTAACCGGCGCCGATTCCGAGTTCGAGTCGACCACCAGATAACTGATCGATGACTGCGACCTCTT
The DNA here is from genome assembly GCA_945862505.1 of Bifidobacterium breve. GTDB lineage: Bacteria > Actinomycetota > Acidimicrobiia > Acidimicrobiales > Acidimicrobilacustridaceae > Acidimicrobilacustris. Next base: position 22,194 of record CAMAYJ010000009.1, read on the forward strand.
CGGCGACAAGAGCCGCCGGCCGCAGGGCGGCTAAGAGAACAGCTGTTCCGATTCGGACATGTGATGTTCTCGCGGCAGCAGCGGCAGCAAAAGTCAGGGGCTGGGGCAGATAGCCGTCGGCGAAGAGGTGGTGTTCAGAGAACCACACTGATGCTGCGCCGAGCCGTTCGGCCTCGACAACAAGATCAAGCGCACGTCCGTAGACCTCGGGCCATGGGCGGGCCCAAGGCTCAGGATTGCGAAGGTCGAAGTAGAGGCCGAGTTTCAACTCGGGGCTCAGGCGCCGACGGGCTTTTTGGCAACGAGTGCGTCGTGACCGATGGCGGGTTCGATGAACGAGCGGAAGTCAGGGCCTCGGCGCAAGTGGTGTCCGCCATCGCAGTTGATTGCGGTGCCAGTGATCCAACGAGATTCATCGCTGAGAAGGAAACGAGCGAGATTGGCAACGTCTTCGGGTTCGCCGACATCGTCCAGAGGTGTGTTGACGATGTAGGAGTCATACACCGCCGATTCGCGCGGAATGCCTTCCATGATTTCGGTGGAGATGAAACCAGGACGAATTGCGTTGAAGCGAACCTTCACTTCACCAAATTCATCGGCCGCGTTCTTCATCATTTCTTCGATGCCCGCTTTAGCGACGCAATAGGCACCGAACATGACGTGTGTCTTGTGTCCTGCAAGCGATGACATGCCTACGAATGAACCGCCGCCAGCGGCGACAAGGTGGGGAACCGAATGCTTCACTGACAACATTGTTCCGAGAACGTTGAGGTGGAGTACGCGAATGAATTCTTCGGTGTCGAGCAAGTGGTACGGACCCATTCCGCCGCCACCGCCGGCGTTAGCGATGAACCCATCGAGACGGCCGTATGCATCAACGTGGCCGGCAACAAGTGCGGCAACATCGGTTTCAACTGTGACATCGGTGACCTGATGACGGATCTGGCCAGAGGCCCCGCTGGCCTTGATGCGATCGACAACCTCAGTGAGTTTGCTTTCGGTGCGACCACAAATCGTGACGTTCATTCCATCTTCAGCGAGACGTGTTGCGCACGCTGCACCGATACCAGTGCCGCCGCCGGTGACGATTGCGGTGCGACCTGCGATTGATGAAGACATGTGTTTCTCCGTGAAGGGTGTGGTTGGTTTTAGAACTGTTAGTAAGCGGTGTGAGTTATCGCTGACCGCGGACGAGGCGTCCGGGTCGTGCACCAGTGTCGACGCCATTGCGGCGGGTGACGACACCACTCACGATGGTGTTGACATAACCGGTTGCTCCTTGGAGCAACCGCTTTCCGCCGGCGGGAAGGTCATAGGCCATGTGTGGCCGACCAACCTCGATGCGGTTCATGTCGATGATGTTGATGTCGCCCTTCTTACCTTCGGCGATCACACCGCGATCAGTGAGGCCGTACAGGGTTGCGGTGTCGAGTGACTGCTTTTTGACTACGTACTCAATTGGAAGTCCTGGACCACGTGTGCGTGCGCCTTCCTTTGCCCAGAAGGAAAGGAGGTAAGTGGGGTAGGACGCGTCACAAATCATTGCGCAGTGAGCGCCACCATCAGAAAGGCCAGCAACACCAGCGGGGTGGAGCAACATTTCGCGCACGGCATCTTGATTGCCCTCTGAATAGTTGAAGAACGGCACCATCGACATTGCCCCAGCGTTGTGTTCGCTGTAGATGTCGTACAACACCTCGAGCGGATCGCGTCCTTGTGCCTTTGCGATCGCCGCAATGGTTTTGTCGGGGGTTGGTTCGTAATCAACTCGAGAGCCAAGCGAGTACGTGCGATCGACCATTCCCTGTGCGAGGGAGTTCATTCCGTCGAACAAAACATTGGGGTCGGAAGGAAGGTCGGTTTCAGAAAGGATCTTGGCCTTGACTGCAGGCTTCAGAAGTTCAGTCGCGAGTTCCTCGTGAGACAACTTGGCGCGCAATTCGACATAGGTCGGACGCTTTGAGAAGGCATGGTGTCCGGGGAAGCCGAGCAGCATGCCGAATGGGCGTGCCGCGACCTGCGGGTAGATCGGGGCGCCGGCGTCGTGAGCAGCAAGCGACTCGGCCATGATTTCGCGCCACAGATCAGGAGCGGCATCTACCTGAATGAGTGCGAAGGAAACTGGGCAATCGATTTCAGCCGCGAGACGCTTCATCCACTCGACTTCAGTTTTCGGAGCAATGATGTCTTCACCAGCTGCACCCATAGGCGCGAGTTCAAACACTGATGCGCCACCGCGTGCCATTGCACGACCAAGACCAAAGAGTTCGTCTTCGGCAGCGAAGGTGCCGGGAACTGGTTCACCATTCATGGCGCGATGGCCGAGTGTGCGTGATGTTGAGAAGCCAAGAGCACCGGCTTCGACGGCTTCGGTGACGTACTTGCCCATGAGGTCGATGTCCTCGGACGAGGCTGCTTCGTTTCGTGCGCCGCGCTCGCCCATGACGTAGGTGCGAACCGCGCTGTGGGCGATCTGCACACCAAAGTCGACAGCGAGGTCGAGATCTTCAAGTTTGTCGAGATAACCGGGGAATGATTCCCAACCCCAAGTCATACCTTCGGTGAGGGCAGTGCCGGGGATGTCCTCGACGCCTTCCATGAGTTCAATGAGAGCGTCTTCATAACCAGGACGAACCGGAGCAAAGCCGACACCGCAGTTGCCACTCACGATGGTGGTGACGCCGTGTTGGCTCGAAGGCTCAAGGAGGCCGTCCCACGTGACCTGACCGTCGTAATGGGTATGAATATCGACAAAGCCAGGAGCCACGATCATGCCGGTGGCATCAATAACTTCGACTGCATCGCCTTGGAGTCCCCCGCCGCGCTGAACTGCCACGATGACGCCGTTGGTGATGGCGATATCGCCAACGAATCGGTCGGCACCGGTGCCGTCGACAATCGTGCCATTGGTGATCTTGAGATCGAACATGGTGTTCCCCCTTCGGAAAACTCAAACGCTACTACTTGGTCCTGCGGTTATTCCTATAGCGCTTGATGACCCTGCTGATCCGGCGTTTTCCGGCGAGTCCGTCGTTCGCTAACGGCGAGAACTCCCATCGAGATTTCGTACCTCGAGGTCAAATTCATCGATGTTGTCGAGGCTGACGGTGACACGACCGGTGATATCGGGGTCACAATCGCAGAGGAAGAGAGTGCCCTCAACCATTGCCTCCATCGACTCGATCTGATCGGGCCGCAAGCGATCGCCCACGAGTGCAGCGGCACCTTCGGACAGCACCGCCGCCCGGGGTTCCACGGTATTGACGCGCACGCCCGTCCCGTACAGCTCCATGGCGAGACCGTTGCTGATGCGGTTGAGTGCTGCCTTCGTTGCGCCGTAGGCCGAGATGTTGACCGAGGTCGGAACGATGGGCTCGCCGGGACCACCCCAATGCTTGGCGCTGCCGCTCGAAAGATTCACGATCCATCCTTCGCCAGCGGCGACCATCGCCGGAGCGGCGGCCAGCGAAAGATCGAGCGGAGCATTGACATTCACTTCGAACATGATGTTGCGTCGCTTCACCGAGAATCCCGTTAGCGGAGCTTGGATTGATGCCGCCGCGTTGTTGACGAGAATCTCGATGTGTCCGCCGAGGGCTTCGGCAGCTTCGGGAATGACACGAAGTCGATCGGTCGGATCGGTGAGATCAGCAACAACAACTTCAACCTGCGTTCCGAACCGTGCAATCCGGTCGCGAGTTGCGTTGAGGCTGCCTTCGAGGGTTTTGTGTTGGTCGAGGGTGCGCGCTGTGAGGACGATGTTTGCGCCTTCCGCAGCCATTCGTTCCGCAAGCGCTGCGCCAATGCCTCTGCTCGAACCAGTGACCAGGACACGGCGACCTTCGAAGCGACCAGCCATCAAAGTCCCTTTTCGGCGACGAAGCCGTCGATGCATTCGCCGATGTAATTGCAGTCGTCGTCAGAGAGCGAATGATTGTTGGGAACGATGAGACCCCATTCCATGACGCGGTCTGCGTTGGGCAGTCCGTCGGCAGGCACTCGGAATTCTTGGCCACGAAGCATCGGCTGACGGGTGATGTTGCCGGTCCAGACCATGCGGGTGTCGACGCCATGCGACTCCATCCACTGCTGGAGTTCAGCGCGACGGATTCCTGAGTCGGGCTGAATGATGAACGGGAACATGTGCCATCCGGTTTCGATTCCTTCAGTGAGCTGGGGAAGTACGAACAAGTGCGGGTACTTCGCAAGATGTGAACTCGTGATTGCGAAACTGCGCTGACGACGAGCAAGGTTCTCGTCCAGCTTGTCCAACTGAACAAGTCCAAATGCAGCCGAGAGTTCTGAAGGTTCGAAGTTCCAACCATTTTCATCGAAGATGAAAATGTTGTCGTATTCGAGCCCGTCATCGAGGGCGCTAAAGAAGCGGTTTTCCTTACCCTTGAGCGAGCCAAAAAGTTGAATTTCAGAGCGACGGCCCCAACGACGGAATAACAACGCTCGGTCAGCGAGTTCATCGTTGTCGAAACACACCATGCCGCCGGTTCCCGCTGCGGTGATGATGTGAGAGAGGGCGAAACTAGTGAGCGAAATATCGGCGCGAGTGCCCGTTGCCGTTCCGCGCAATGTTTGACCGAGAGCGTCACATGAGTCTTCGATCACTAAAAGGTTGTGTCGGTCGGCGATTTCGCGAATGACATCCCAGTCGGGGCAGTTGCCGATGAGGTTGGGGGCAAGGATGGCGCGCGTCTTCGCTGAAATCATCTCTTCGATGCGATTGACGTCGATCTGAAACGTGTCAGGGGTGACATCGACAAAGACCGGTACTGCGCCCTTGCGGATGACGGGTGCGACGTCGGTGGAGAAGGTCACCGCACTCGTGACGATTTCATCTCCAGGTTGAAGGTCAATGGCTTCGTAAGCGAGGTACAACGCAGAACTTCCGGAGTTGCACATGACGCCGCGCTTCTTTTCGAAGAGGTCGGCAATACGACGTTCCATGGCTTTGACGTTCTTCCCGATACGCATCGACGTCGGGCCACCGCGTAGAACTTCGACGACCGCTTCGATCTCTCGTTCGTCGTGTACTGATCCGGCGTAATCGATGCGGCGTTCGCTGTTGATACGGCTCATGGTTGCTCCTTGGTGGTGAGAGTGTCAGTTCGTATTGGTGTTGATCGAAGATCGGCGACCAGTTGGTCAACGAGTCGTACGAGTTCGGTGCAGTCGTGCTGAGACCAATCGCCGAGTACGTCAGTCATCTGTTCGACACGCAGGCCAACGATGCGGTCATGCGCGCGGCGTCCTTTGGCGGTCAGTCGGGCAACAGCGAGACGAGCATCGTCTGGGTCAGTAACGCGTTCAACAAGTTCGGCGTCTTCTAGAACGCGAACCTGTCGGTTCGCAGCAGCGGGGTCCATTGAGCAACGACGTGCGAGTTGTCCCATCGGCATCTCACCTGAATCGGCGAGAGAGCGCAGGATTGCGTACCCGGCGCGAGTCACCTCGACACCGATGGTGGCTGTCTGACGGTGGTGGACTGCCCGGTTCACCGTGAGCCGAAAGAGTCGTTCCAGCGATCGTTCAGCATCAGCGACAGATGGCGGGGTGGGCACGAGTGCGACCGTATGACAGGTAGTGGACTATGTCAATGTTTCTGCACATCGCGACCTTGGCGCCGAGGATCGGTGATTGTGGACCAAACTGCGCTCATGACCGACGTAACCCCCACGAATCAACCCGCGCGTGCAGGGCTCGTACTTAGCTCGCTGATTTTGGTAGCCACCGTTGCGAACCTGAACCTTTCTGTTGCAAATGTTGCCCTGCCAGATATCGGACGCCACTTCGATGCCTCGCAAACCGGCCTCAATCTGGTGGCGGTTGCCTATTCACTCGGGCTTGCGGCATCAGTCCTCTGGCTCGGAGCCGTGGGCGATCGTCATGGTCGCAAGATGATGCTGCTTGTGGGCACCGGGCTCGCTGTTCCCGCATCGATCTTGGCCGCGTGGGCACCAAGTCTCGAGGTTCTGATTTGTGCCCGAATCTTGGGCGGTCTCGCCGCGGGCATGGCATTCCCCACGACGTTGTCAATGATTGCGGCATTGTGGAGTGGCCCGGCTCGAACGAAATCGATTGCACTCTGGTCGGCACTAGGCGGTGCGATGGCCGCGCTTGGTCCGCTGGCTGCAGGTGCGGTGCTTATGTATTTTTGGTGGGGCTCGGTCTTTCTCATCACGCTCCCTCTTGCTGCAGTTGCCTTTTTCGGTGCCTGGAAATTTGTTCCATCACATGTGCATGAGTCGACCGAACCCGTAGACAACCTCGGCGGCATTCTTTCCGTTGTCATGGTGGGTGCTGTGGTGCTGGCAATAAGCTTTGCTCCGGAACCAGGGATGATGACGCAGGCGTTGATCTTCGCCATCGTCGGCGTAGCGGCGATCGGCGCTTTCGTTCTTCGTCAGCGACGGGTGCAAGTTCCCCTTTACGACTTGCACTATGCGAGTCGTAGACCATTTTGGGTCGCAGCAATTGCGGGAATTTTGGTCTTTGGCTCTCTCATGGGGGCCATGTTCGTTGGGCAGCAATATCTGCAGAATGTCCTTGGATATTCGACATGGACCGCGGGACTAAGCGCGTTGCCCGCAGCTTTTGTGATGGTGCTGTTGGCACCGCATTCAGCAAGGCTCATCGAAAAATATGGTTCACGCGTAACGCTGATGCTTGGTTACGTCTGTTGCATGTTGGGATTCGGCGTCATGCTGTTTCTTTGGAACGAGCGTTCATCGTTTGCCATGGTCAGCTTGGGCTACATGTTCCTGGGAGCGGGCGTTGCATTAGCCGGAACCCCTGCTTCGCGTGCGCTTACCAGCGCGGTGCCAGTGCGAAAAGCCGGTATGGCTTCAGCAACGGCGGATCTACAGCGTGATCTCGGTGGAGCGATCATGCAATCGATTTTCGGCGCACTCTTGACAGCCGGTTATGTGAAGTCTTTCGATTCGCAGATTGAGTCCACGCCTCAGACGGCGACTATCTCTGACCAAGTCGTGGGTCAGCTGACTCGGTCATTTTCCAGTGCAGAAAACGTGGCATCGTCGTATCCGCAATATGCATCGCAGATAACGAACGCAGCCCGAGAATCATTCCTTGATGGCCAACACTGGGCGTTTGCATCTGGGGCGTTCGCCATGGCGCTCGGAATGGCATTGGTCTGGTTCGCCTACCCCAAAAAAGACCAGGAAGTTTCCTTGTTTGCGGAGTATCAATCCACAGACTGAGTCTGTTCGCGATCTCTGATCATCAATGATGAGGTTGCCCTGACGCGAAGAAGCCGCCGACCAATTCAGGTCGACGGCTCCAGTTCGTAACTCTCGAAGTGACAGTACTTACGCGGTGGCCAGCGGTGCCGGGTTACGGCGTGCGCCTGCGGTGAAGTTCACCGGCATGTGCTTGATGCCACCAATGAAGTTTGAACGAAGGATGTCGACGTTGCCCGCAAGGGACATATCGGGAATCCGTTCAAGGATCTCTTTGAAGATCAACTTCAGTTCCATGCGGGCAAGGTTTGCGCCCAAGCAGAAGTGCTGGCCGCCGCCACCGAACGCGATGTGTTCGTTGGGGAAGCGGTCGATGTTGAACTGATAGGGATCGTCGAAGACTTCTTCGTCACGGTCGGCAGAAATGTGCCACATGACGACTTTGTCGCCCTTCTTGATTTCCTTGTCACCGATGACCGTGTCATCCATTGCGGTGCGACGGAAGTGGTACACCGGCGTCGCCCAACGAAGGATTTCTTCGATGGCGTTGTCGATCTTTCCGTCCATGTCGCCAGCGAGGGCGGCGTACTGATCAGGGTTCTGCATAAGTGCCCACATGCCCCACGAGGTGGTGTTGCGGGTGGTCTCGTTGCCGGCGACGGTCAGTAGCACCATGAACATGTCGAACTCGAGTTCGCTCATCTTGTCGCCCTCGATCTCGGAATTGATCAACTTCGTGATGATGTCTTCACGAGGGTCGTTTGCGCGCTCCTTACCGAGTTGGTTGACATAGGAGTAGAGCTCGACCATGGCCGAAGCGTTGTCCTCGGTGGCGTACTCGGGATCGTCGAGGCCGATCATGCGGTTCGACCAGTCGAACAGCATCATGCGGTCTTCCTGCGGGACTCCCATGATTTCGGCGATGGCCTGGAGGGGGAGTTCCGATGCCAGATCAACAACAAAGTCACACGAACCGCGTTCGATGATGTTGTCAACGATAAGGATGGCTCGATGCTCGAGGTACTTCTCAAGCATTCCGATCATGCGTGGTGTGAATCCCTTGTTGACCAGCAACCGATAGCGCGTGTGCTTTGGGGGATCCATGTACAGCATCATGAGTCCGCGCGGGTCGTTGCCGCCGGCGCCACCAGCCAGCTCATCCGGGGTCAGGATGGAGATGCCACCGGCTTCGGAGGAAAATAAAGCGGTGTCACGATTCACCGTGAGAAGGTCCTTGTGCTTCACAACGTTCCAGAAGCCGTTAGCGCCCGGATACTCGTGCCAGCTCACCGGATCTTCGGCGCGAAGTCGGTCGAACATTTCGTAGTGCTCGAGTCGCTGGAAGCGGTCGAGGTCGAGGAGGTCGATTCCCTCGAGTGTCATGCGGATCCCCTTGATCGGTGCTGAGACAGCGGAAGACGTGTCAGTGGTCACGGAACACTAATAGAGACGGGGAGTGGGTCCACCTTCGGGTCGGGAGAACCGCCCTAATTGGCCTGAACTTTGGGGTCGGCGGTCTCCCCTGATCCGGCAGCCACGAGGGGAGAGGCGGCCAACACCACGATTCCGGCGAGGACAAGACCGATGCCGGCGAGGGCGCCGAGGAGATCGCCGAGACTGTGGTGGAACCGTTCGTCGAAGATAACGATGCCGACAGCACCGGCGACGAGGGGATTGCCGCCGACGAATGGGGCGAGGGCGGCGGCGAGGCTTCCCTGACGGAAGGCCACCTGCTGCAACGCGAGCGCACTGAGTTCGCAAAGTCCAAGGAACGCAAGGACAGGGAGCAGCGAAAGCAATCGGTTGTGGTTGGCCAGGTTGGTGTCAATCACTTTGAGCATCACTGCGGCTGAGCCCAGCGCTACCGCTGCGGAGGAACCAAAAAGTGCAGCACGCACATTTGGGGCGGTGGCTCGACGAGCGAGAACGATCAGCGTCGCCATGACGGCGAAGAAGACGAACGTTCCGATGACAGCGGTGCGGAGTGGAATGTCGTAGTTGCCATCTTGGGGATCGGCGAAAAGCAGGAACGCAACTAGCCCGACGATGGTTGCAAGCGCTCCGAGCCAATCGCGCAGTGAGACGCGAGCGTTGCTTACGACCACGCCCAGTCCAAGAGCGAACAGCAGTGAGGTCACCATGATCGACTCAACTTCGATGAGTGAACCATGACTCAGGGCGACGGCATGGAAGAGGCCCGACAGGCCCGCAAATGCGGCGCCGAGTAACCAGATCGGTGTGCGAACGAGTTGGAGGAGGAGTCGAACGACGTTCGGTGGGGCCGGATGGACTGATAGGGCGCCACGACTTTGAAACACCGCGGCCGCCGCACCCGCGAGGGCGGCCAAAAGCGCAAGGAGCAAAGCGGTCGTGGACACAGACGAAGCGTAGGAGACCTTCAGCGTCACGACGATCACGCTCGTACTCTTCTACCCTTTATCGATGGGCATCCTGATTCTTCCCCTCATGGTCGTGCTGGCTTGGGTTTTTGCTGCATTCGGACTCACGCCGTATGGGAGTTCAGCAGGCGATGATTTTGCGGTAGAGGCGATGCGGTGGATGCTGTTTCTTCCCGCAGGCATTCAGTTCATCGTGAGTGGCTTCATGCACACGGTCTTCGCGAAGTCGACAGCGGAAGGCATCGGTTGGAAAACCAATGGCTTCCAGTACGAGTTGGGTTTTGCCTCATGGGGGCTCGGCATCGGTGGGATCTTGGCAGCATCGCGTGACTGGGACAGTTGGCTGATCATGACGGCGGTGGCCTCGATTTTTCTCGTGCTTGCTGGCGTACAGCACGTCGTGCTCATGGTGCGCGAGAAGAACTTCAAGCCGGGTAATTCTCTCGTTTTGATCTATGACTTTGGACTTCCGGCGTCGTTGATTGGGTTGTTACTCGCAACGCATTCCTCGATGGCGTAAGGAAACCGACGATTCATTGGTGACGTCGGCTGGTGGCGGAGGTCGATTCACCTGGTTGCAGGGCTCCGGCGACGACCGCACTCCAACACGCCGGATGCGGCGGTACTCGCCGATTCTCGAGTCGATCGCGTGGCACCCCCAACCGCAGAAGATTGGAACCGACTGGGCGAGTGGCTAGCAGGCGTTGAGGACCTAAGGCTTGCCTTGGCCAGTAGCGGCCTAATCCCGATTCTGACGGGATGGAATCGGCCATGAGTAGGTCCCAAGGGAGAGTGAACCAAGGGGAGGATGTCATTCTCTGGGACTACACAGCGCTACATCGGCTCACATCCGCACAGTCCTTGGCGGCATCGGCAATCGGAACGGGGACGTCGCACCAAAAAGCCGCCGAGGTCGCAGGAGTTCATCGAGTGACCGTGACGAACTGGAGCAATCATCATCCAGAGTTCATCGCTGAAGTGAATCGGATCCGCTCGGATATCGCTGACGAAGTTCGAGCGGATTGTGATCGCCTGACGCGTTCCGCCGTCGATCTTGTGGCTAAGAGGATCGCAGATGGGGATGTTCAGAGTGCTTTTAAGTGGCTGAAGATAAGTCCGCCTGAGACATTGTTGGCTAGGGGCGGCGGACCATTGCATTCTGTGGAGGTCGTCGATCGGATCAGGCGGCAACTCCCGGGACCTGTTGAATCCATCCTCGTTGCCAATGATGAGGTCGGACCGGGAGAGGCGGAGGCGCACTTGGTGCAACGCCTCGCGAAGTACGCGTGCTATCCCGACTCTTAGTGCCGGTTTGCCCATGTGGTGTCTCAGTCCGTCTGTAACGTACTGAGCGTGAGTCCTACGAGTATTGACCTCTTTGCTGGCTGCGGCGGACTCTCGCTTGGTCTCGAGCAAGCAGGCTTTGAGACCGTATTTGTGAATGAACTCCATCCGAATGCGATGGACACCTTCTTGATGAACCGATTTGGTTCGCTAGTCGATGACTCCAAAAATCGGTGCTTTGACATCCATGATTTGACCCAAAACCCGGACGAGTTGGATGCACTGGCTCGCCGTATGCGTCAAGAACACGGGGACATCACGCTGGTGTCAGGTGGTCCTCCTTGTCAGGGATACAGCGGAATCGGTCACAGGCGTTCATTCGATATCACTAAGGATGAGATTCCGAGCAACCACCTTTATGGGGAGATGGCCAAGTTCGTGTCGGCTATCGGACCTAAGGCTTTCGTATTCGAAAACGTGAGGGGCCTGCTGACGTCTCGATGGACTCCGGCAGGGGATAAGGGTGAGATTTGGCGCGATGTCGTGCAGACATTTGAGCGCATCCGCGTTAAGCGGGGTCGCAAGGTTCTCGAATACCGCATTGGGAGCAAGTTGGTGTTCGCGAAGGAATACGGGGTCCCACAAAACCGACCTCGGGTCATCATGGTGGGTATCCGATCCGATATTGACCTGAACTTGGATCCCAACGGTGTCGCAGGTGGATTTCTCCCCATTCCTACGGGTGGAGCGCCAAATCTGATTGATCTATTGGGTGACCTTGTAGATCCAAAATGGATGCCCGGAGGTGCCACAACGACATATCGCACCAATCCGAAGAACGCTGTTCAAGAGGCATTGCGGCAGACGAGAGAGGGCGAAGTTCTCGTGAAGGGTGATCTCCTTACAGAGCAGGAGTACTCGAATCATCGCCCTGAGGTCATCGAGAAGTTTCAGTACATGATCGATAACGGAGGCGAGATTCCGTTGCGTATGCAAACGAAGAAGTTCGCTCAAAGGGTCCTACCTGCGCGGTGGGCTGCTAACGGTCCATCAATCACCGCAACCTCCCTTCCTGACGATTTCGTCCATTTCTCCCAGCCTCGAACTCCTACGGTCCGCGAATGGGCGCGATTGCAGACGTTTCCTGACTGGTACGAGTTCGCAGGACGCAGAACTACGGGAGGCCGCCGTCGGGCGGGTGATCCGGGTACAGGCGACTGGTCGCGCGACGTGCCGAAATACACCCAGATTGGAAATGCTGTCCCTGTGGCCTTAGGCGAGGCGATTGGTACGCACCTTCTGGGCCTTCTTGATTGATGGTTCCTATGCCGCCAGAAGGTCGTATTCGACAGGGTCGGGAAAGAGAAGTCTGTGGTGCGCACTTCCGATCTTCCAGAGGTAACCATGATCTCGGGTACGACCGGACTCTTCGAGGCTGAGTGTGTAATCCATCGAGATTCGGGCAGCGTCGACTAACGGTCCGAAGTTCGATATCAGGGGGGTTCGAGTGTGAATCACCTTGACATAGTGGAACTGCTCAACGCCGTTTGGCGACGTCTGGACGCGAGCAGAGACCCAGAAAGTCTCGGGGTGTTTGGCGGCGAGCGATGCCTGAAGGACGCTCAAGTTCCATTGAGCGACGAACTGAGGGGGTTGCTCATGCTCGCTGATTGAGTAGTTGGTGACCACGTCATCCTTCTCGTCAGTAGAGAGGTAGAGGCCACTCGGATTCGGGTTTGCTGTGACGGTTGAGTACAACTGGAGACGACCAGTTGTTGGCTCATTCCAGCCAAAAGCGTCTAGGACTGCTCGAGCGCTCCCGAGTCCCTTTAGGTCCCAATCGGGCTTCTTGGAGAATAAGTTGCTGCGGTTTCGCCTTCCATCGGCTCGCAGTCTTGATGCCTTCAACTCGATGCCCATGTAGTCAGGCGTCGGACGACTGTTCGCTTCGATGCCGAGGAGTGTCTCGAGTGTGTAGCCGACCCCTGTGTCGCCTGAGCGGAGGGAGTCCAAATACCCGCGTCCAGCAATCTCTCGAAGGAGTTCGAGGAGTTCGACGGCGGAAGATGCAACTTGCTTATCCGTGAGCAGGGTTCGAAGGGGACTCCCATCAATGTGGCGGGACTCTAGGAGCGCCGTGTCACTGCAGTTGACTGCATACAACTCCTTCTTCCCATCGGCGATGAGGGCGATCAGGTTCTCGCTCTTCGCGTAGTTGCCAAGAACACTTATCCAAAGGCGTGGGTCGCCATCCTTTGTTTGGGGGCGATAGAGCGAGACAGTCCTCGTCTCGAATCGATCCGGGTGGATGACATGGATCGGGATTGTCCGCTTGCCTTCAGGACCCTGATCTTGTTTGCCGTAATCGTGGATGCCATGAAGCGAGAGGAACTCGCGCACTGTCTGAGTCGCATCAAGGATCGATTTGTCGAGACCATTTTGGAGAGGAACGACATATGCAGCCTCAACTCCGAACTCGGCGAACGCCTCAACAGCCGACTCAATGGGTGTATCCGCCCGATTCAGCACGACCAACGTCTATCAGTACGAAGTCCGCCGCCACGGGATCGATGTCAAGAGTTGTCCGAAGTTTGAACAGTACGGTTCAATCTGGTATCGTCTTTCAGGTGGAGAAGACCAACAATCAGGAGACTTCCCGTGCCGGGGACATCCGCGAACTCGTCGGGATGTCCTACCGCCAGATCAATGACTGGACGCAGCGCGGGGTGATCCCCGACAACCGCGATTCCGAAACCGGATGGCGTCGATTCACGGCCCGCGAAGTCTTCATGATGAAGGTCTGCAAGGAGATCCGCGACAGGTTTGGGGTTCCCGTTGAGAAGTTGAAGTTCGTGAGCGACTCGATGCTTGAGCCGGGTGTGAATCACTTCGCGTCGGCCATCAAGACGATTGCGATGCTGGGTTGCGCTTTATGGGTGATCACGGACTTTGAGTCCACGTTCTTCATGGACTCCGAGTTGGACATTATGGAACTCGCTGACATGGGTTACTTCGGTGGAGACGCAAAGGCCGGTCTGGTGATGGTCAAGGTCAGTCCTCTCGTCAATGAGTTCTTGTCAGCGCGCAAAAGCCCGATCACCCTTCCTCTTCATGGTTGGGGACGAGAGGTGGTGCGGACGGCCTACGAGTTCGCTGGGCTGACGCCCGAGGAACAAAAGGTCATGGCCCTTGCTCGCTCGCCCGACGTCAAGTCAATCGAAGTGATCCTCAAGAACGGGAAGATCCATCGGATCAAGGAAACTAAGGACTTCGACGCTTCCAGTCTCTTTGAGGCGATGCGGGCCGACGACTTTCAGAAACTCGAAATCGTCATGCGTGACGGGAATGTCGTCAGCGCTCAGCGGGAGGTGTCAAGCAAGCCCAGTAGTTGAAGTCAAGTACTTCAGTCGCGAAGACGGTCGCAACTGTCAGGGGAAGCACCCCAGCAGAGTTGACCTATTTAGTTCACGAAGTTGCTGATGACGGGAGGCACCCGAGTCGGAACGCGTAGGGCGCACGCAAGGTGCGCGCTGAGGTCAACGTGCTTTCACTCGAACGGTGCCGGGAGATTCTCGGTGATGCAGGCAAGGACGCAACTGATGAGCAAGTCATTGCTCTGCGAGATCAGATGATGTCGATCGCAAGTTATGCGCTCGACCAACTCTCTAAGGGAGGTCAGGATGGCCACGACAAAGAAGACGAGTAGTCCATCTGCCGTCATTTACACGCGCGTGAGTACGGAGGAGCAAGTCGGGAATCACTCATTGTTCACGCAGCAAAAGTGCTGCGAGGAGTTCTGTGCGCGCGAGGGTTTTGAAGTCGTGGCGTCTTTTAGCGATGAAGGTGAGTCGGCAAAGACAGCGAATCGGACTCAGTTGCAGGAGATGCTCGCTTACGTCGCCGCCAATGCCAAGCGTCAGAACATCACTGCAGTCGTCGTGATGCGAGTCGATCGGTTCTCTCGCAATGTCTTAGTCCATGAGCAGGTGCGCCTGTATCTCCGCGCTAGCGGTGTGAATCTCCGTTCCGCGACTGAATACATTGACGAGACGGCAGTCGGGCAAATGATGGAGGGCGTCCTTGCTGTCATGGCCCAGTTCGATAACGCTGTGAGATCAGATCGAACTAAGGCCGGTATGACGGCGTCGCTCAACGCTGGAAACTGGGTATGGCGACCACCAATCGGATATGCCAAGGGTCCTGCGGGTGGTACGACCATGGTCCACGATCCGGAGAGCGCTCCGCTCATTGTGCGATTGTTTGAGGCTGTCGCTCAAGAAGGAGCGTCACAGTCCTCTGCGCTCCGAGAAGTGACGTCCCTAGGTCTGCGCCGAGCCGACGGCTCCACGGTTCCGTTGCAAGCCGTCGGCAGGATTCTTCGCAACCCGCTTTACGCCGGTCGCATCGTGGTGACCAAGTTCGGAGTCGATACTCGGGGCAAGTTTGAGCCGATTGTCTCGCCGGAACTCTTCGATGCGGTCCAAATCGCACTCGGTGGGGGGCGTGCTTCCAAGAAGCGACATCGAGCAGGGGAAGCCTTCCCCCTCAAGCGAGTCGTGAAGTGTGGAATGTGCGGTGAGCGTGTCACGGGGAGTTTCTCCCGCGGTCGTTCAAAGCACTATGGCTATTACCGGTGCTATCAAGGAGCCTGCAGGGGCCTGAAAGTTGGCAAGGACTCCCTTGAGGAGGCATTCGGGACCTTCCTCAAGGCGCTTTCGGTTACGTCCGAGGCCTTTGAACTTCTTGATGCAGTCGTTGTCGACCTTCACGCTGATCGAGTTCGTGCGGACGAGTTGGCAGAAAGGCATTTGAGGGGGCAACTTGACGAAATCGAGCGAAAAGAGGCTCGGCTTTTTGACCTGCACTTCTATGAGCGTCGAATCGATGACGCCACTTTCGAGGTTAAGAGTCGCGCATTGCGTGAGGAACGTGCCGAGATCGAGACGACAAGCGTCACTCGATTGAGCGTTTCAGGCGATCCAGCATCGACGGTTCGGTTCGCTCGATCAGTTCTGGGCGATCTGGGAGGGTGTTGGAACCGTCTCACCACCACACAGCGAGCGGACTTTGCGCTCGCATTGTTCCCGTACGGGTTGGTCTATGACGAGGGATTTGTTGGAACCGCCGAAAGCCCATGGAGTAACTGGCCTGTTGGCACCTTTGAAGCCTTTGATGAGCGTGTGGCACCCCCAACGGGATTTGAACCCGTGCCGCCACCTTGAGAGGGTGGTGTCCTAGGCCGCTAGACGATGGGGGCCGGTGTCACGCTTGCGTTACTGGGCGAAGCCTCAGCAGCCGAGAGAGCATAGCGGCGGCCTCAGTTCCGGCACCAAGCCGCCTTTGGCGATGTCGACCGAGGATTTCGGTGAATCAGAGTTCCGAATCGCGGTTTGGTTCGGGCGGGAACTGGACATCGGCAGATGGACGCAGCGGACAAACGCCTTCGATAGGGCCGACTCCCCGAACGGTGACCTCTTTCGGCGGTCCGATCTCAACCCAATCGGGCACGCCATTAAGTGCTGACGGGTGCGCGAGCAATTGGCCAGGTTCGGCCTCGTCACAAAGTCGAGCAGCAAGATTGACGGGGCGACCGATGTAGTCGTCACCATCGAACAACAACGCTGTTCCGCTGGCGACACCAGCTCGAAGGTCGATCGCGAATGATTCGAATCGGCCCGTCATTTCGGCAACGGTCGCCACGATGGGGCCAGGCTTTACTCCGACGAGGAGGACGCCATCGCCCAACCATTTCGCCACGCGCACGCCGCGTCGTCCGGCAACTTCTTTGACTGCTGAGCGGAATACTTCAAGCGCGCGCACTGCACGTCGAGGTCCATGTCGTTCGGTAAGTGCGGTGAATCCACAAATGTCGATGAACGCAAAGGTTCGTTCAAGGGCAATTGGTCCGCCAGTGGGCGGGACATCCTCGGGGCGTTCGGTACCCATGCCGGTGGCCGGCGGGGGTGTCATTGGGCCGGCAGCGTTGGCGTCGGATTCTGTCGAGAAGTTGGAATCATCAGGCATGCACTAAGGACGATTACACAGATTGCACCCTGTGCGCAGCCGAGTTTCTGAAATATCCGATGAACTCAGAGAAACGGTTCAGCGACGAGGCCGACCGAGGGCTTCTTGAGCGGCAGTGGCGACGTGCAACCCCGCCTGATTGAAGACTCGAGCGATCGAAAGTCCGCGCGCATCAGACATTCCTTGACCGTCAAGGGTGAAACACAGCCAGTCATCGACTCGCAGCGGGCGATGGAACCAAAGTGCGTGGTCGAGGCTTGCGGTCATGAGTTTCTCAAAATCGCCGATGAGGCTGTGTCCTGTGAGTGCCGCTCCAAGGAGGTGCTCATCGGAGAGGTAGGCGAGTGCACATGCATTCATCACCGGGTCATCGCCGAAGGATTCATTGGCCCGCATCCATGCAGTCTTGGCCATGCCGTGAGTATCACGGAGGGCTCGAGTCTGAAAGAACAGGGGCGTTTCTTCGTTCTCAAGGGCGTCAGGTCTCGGTGTATCGGCGGGCAGAAACGTTGCCTCGCGCTCTTCGCTTTCTTCTGGCGTATGAAAACTTGCGATGCAATTAAGAATCGCTCCGCCCGACTGCGATGCCACGACCTGTCTCGTGGAGAACGACCGGCCATCGCGAATTCGTTCGACTTCATAAAGAACGGGAGCCGCTTCATCGCCTTGGCGGACGTAATAGGCGTGCATTGAATGAGGGATTTGTCCATTGTCAACGGTGAGCGCGGCGGCACGAAGGGCTTGAGCAATTGCTTGACCACCGTAAATTCGACCCCAGCCGGTGTGCGCGCTGGGGGCGAGGAATGCATCGGGGCTCACCGCTTCGAGGGTGAGCAGCGTCCGGAGGTCAGTGGCAAGGGGAAGCTCAAGAGTCACGGTATGAGCCTGCCATGTGCCGGCATGTGGACTCACTTTTCGGGCTCCGGCGAAGTTGAATGTGATTTATTCGTCTATCCACCCTTCGTGGGACTGGTGCTTCTACCGTTTTCTCCGTCGCCGACTCCCGGCGATACATGACACCCCAAGGGGGGACCAATGGACATGCGCAAGAAGCTCATCGCAGAGGCGATCGGCACCTTCTGGCTAGTTCTCGGCGGCTGCGGCAGTGCTGTGCTGGCGGCAAAATTAATCAGCAGCAGCGATGGCATTCAGCTAGGTATCGGTCTTGTAGGCGTGTCGTTTGCATTTGGTCTCACTGTGCTGACCATGGCCTATGCGGTTGGTCATATTTCTGGTGGCCACTTCAACCCGGCCGTCACCATCGGACTTTGGGTCTCAAAGCGTTTCCCGACGAAGGAAGTACTTCCGTATGTGGTCGTTCAGGTGATCGGCGCAATTCTCGCTGCACTTACGATCTGGGCGATTGCTTCTGGTCGTGCTGGCTTCGATCTCAAGGTCGACGGTCTTGCTGCAAATGGTTACGGCGATCATTCGCCGGGCGGGTTCAACCTCACTGCTGCTCTCATTACCGAAATCGTGATGACGGCAGGGTTCTTGTTCGTGATCCTCGGAACCACGGCAAAGAAGGCGGTTGGAGCTGCGGCACCGATGGCGATTGGTTTCGCTCTCGTGCTTATCCACCTCATCTCAATCCCGGTCACCAATACCTCGGTGAACCCTGCTCGTTCAACTGGTCCCGCAGTTGTGCAGGGTGGTTGGGCGATCGGTCAGTTGTGGCTGTTCTGGGTTGCGCCGATTGTTGGCGCAGTTATCGCAGGATTGGTGTGGCGATTCCTGAGCCCGTCCGACAGCGTTCTTGACGACGAACCAGAAGAGGCACGCGCCTACTGATTTTGCGCAACAGGTGTGGGCGAGAGCGGCCTGGCATTCCTATGGAGTGTCAGGCCGTTTCTGTTTTCGGAAGATGTGCTGGGTCGGAAGACGATCGCGAGTGGAGTCGCTCACGCGTGAATTTCTGGAACCCGTTCATTCCAGTTGCATGCACTCTCAAGTTCTGACGCAAGCCGAATGAGTACATCCTCACTACCGAATGCTGCAACCAATTGGATGCCGACGGGCAATCCGTCTTCTGTCCACCACAGCGGCAGCGAAATCGCCGGTTGTCCGGTGACATTGAACTGAGCGGTGTACTGCATGATCGCCGTGACCCGACCTAGTCCTTCGACTGGATCACTAAGCCAACCGATCTTTGGTGGCGGGCTATTGAGCACTGGTGTGCAGAGGATGTCGTAGCCGTTTGGATTGAGTTCGTTCTTCCACCATGTGGCCATACGACGAGACCATTCCTGCTGCCAAAAGATTGCATTTAGATACTGAGGTGCGGTGAAAGAACGGCCGATTGTCGCAAACATCCAGTTTCGTTCTTCGACGTCTTCGCCGGTGATCTCGCGGCCGAGTTCGCGGCCCCATGTGTCGAGATCGTGAGCAACGTGTGCTGCAATCACCGTCGTAAATGCGTCGGTGAATCGCGCATCGCCCATGGCTTCAGGGTGTGAGTCTTCGATCTTGTGCCCGAGTTGTTCGAGCAGGGACACAGCGAATCGGATTGCGTTTGTCATTTCACCGGATGTCTCAACGCCGGGAAGGAGTGGATGATCGAGGACACCGATCTTTAGCGAGCCGGGTTCGCGACCAACTTCAGCAGTAAGTGGGCCTGGGAGCGCTGGTGCTGCGTACGCATCACCCGGCATTGGTCCAGCAATTGCATCGAGAATTGCTGCTGTATCGCGCACCGTTCGCGTAACAACGCCATTGGTGGTTGAACCGGCCCAGGATTCACTAATGGCAGGTCCTAGAGGAACTCGACCACGCGTGGGTTTGAGCCCAACGAGTCCGCATGCGCTCGCCGGAATTCGAATCGAACCGCCACCATCGCTGGCGTGAGCGGCAGGCACCATGAACGACGCGACCGCAGCCGCTGATCCGCCAGAGGAACCGCCTGTCGAATAGTCGGTGTTCCAAGGATTGAGGGTGGCGCCGTATGACTCGGGTTCGGTTGTGATGGTGGTGCCGAACTCTGGAGTGTTGGTTCGTCCAACGATCACAACGCCCGCTGCCCTCAGTCGTGAGGTGACGTAGTCGTCTCGATCGGAGATGTACCCAGCGTTTTTGAGAAACGAAGTGCCAGAGTGATGAGGGTCACCCACACTGCGAGTTTCGAGATCTTTGAGGAGAAAGGGCACGCCACGAAACGGGCCGTCGGGAAGTGCGCCTTCGGCTTCGTTCCGAGCCTTCTCGAATCGCTCATGGATAACAGCGTTGAGTGTTGGGTTGATCGCTTTGATGCGCGCTATCGCTGCATCAACGAGGTCTAGGGGTCGGACCTCGCCCGACTGGACGAGGTCAGCTTGCGCGGTGGCATCAAGTTGAGCGAAGTCGGAGGTTGAAGTCATCCTCGGAAACTATCGCTAGGAAATTACGCGTGCCGATAGTCAGGCCGGCTGTGTTCGCATGACTTCCATCGCCATTGTGTAAAACGTGGTCGCTGCTTCTGGCTTGAGTTCAGGGAAGGCTGCGCAAACGACACCAGCCCCCACTGGGTTGACCGACAAAAACCACACTGCAGTTTCGGCGTCAATATCTGATCGGAGGAGTCCCTCGCCTTGGGCGTTCCTCACGAAATTTGCCATATTGGCGAGCGTGGCCTCTTGAAGTGGTCCAACCACGGCGGCGACTCCGGGCTCGTGTCGTGATGCATCGCGCGCAGCGAGGCGAAGCCCACGGTTGTCTAACTCGGAGTTGTCATTTAAACGAACTATGAGGTCGTAAACCGCTGGATCTGAAATTGCCTGGGATGCTGCAAGCGTTTGAACGACGTCGAATCCGACGATCTGAGCACCAGCGCTGAGTTTGTCGACGATGACCGCGTTCATGAGGCCCGCTTTTCCGTTAAAGCGGTTGTAGATGGCGCCACTTGTGAGTTGGGCTCGCCGCGCGATGTCAGCAACTGCCGCTGCGTGGTAGCCCTTCTCTGCAAAAATCTCAGCGGCTGAATTGACGAGAGCTTCATGGATTGCATCGTGCTCACAGTTTTCATGTTGTACAACAACGGGTGCATTTCGCACTTTGTTCGGACGCTCAGCAGGCAACGGGGTTGAGGGCGCAACGTTGGTCATGGCCAAGCGCATGAGTTCATTGATGGGTTTCGTGTAGCGCTTAGGCGGTTCGCTCACGAGTCCAACGACGTAGGTGCCAACCCAGCTCGAAGCCCGCATGAGTACTTGGATTAATGGATCTTGATTGTCCCGCAACTCGCCGCGAGTAGCGGCCTTGTTGCGTTCGACGAGTGCGATATTTACGCGACGTCGGAGAAACCCGTACACCTGCTCATGGAGAGAGGGAGTGTGGCGCGCGGCCAAGAGAAGTTCGGCTACAACGCCAAGTTGGTCAATGTTGAGCTTCGGTGGATCTGTTGAACCGGACCAGAATGCGATCGCTTCTGCGTCTAATTGCGCGCCGAGTTCTGGTTCGATCCGCTCGACTATGAGTGCTTCGATAAGAGCTTCTTTGGTGGGGAATCTGTTGTAGATCGCGCTCGTGGCAAACCCACAGATTTGGGCAATGGTGGTGAGCGCCATGGCGTCGTAGCCAACCCGAAGGAGCTCGGCGGCAGCCGCATCGAGGATTTCGATTCGAAGCTCTGCAGAGCGCTGGCGGCTGACTTTCACCATGGTGGTTCGACCCTTCGTAAGGGATGATGAAGGATCAAATAAAACTTATTTGTCCAATAGACCTTGAACCATAATGCCAAAGAGCAGGTTGCGCGGTTTTTCTCTGCGGGTTCAGTTAGTAATTAGGCGGGTTGACCCGTAATCGCCTGACCGCCGTGGCTGTCTCGCTTCACGCCACTTGGATCCTTGGCGATCGCTCCAGCAACAAAGACATACGAGATGCCCTGAGACATCTGCGCCGGCTTCTCGACGGTCGATGTATCGGCGATCGTTGCAGGATCGAAAATGGTGATGTCGGCATCTGCGTCCATCTGCAGCCGACCTTTGCGGGCGAGCATCGGGACGCGGGTATCAAGGCGCTTTGCGGGCAGGATCGTGCACTTCGCAAGTGCGTCCATCAGTGAAAGCGCACCCATGTCACGTACATATGGTCCAAGGAGGCGAGAGAAACAACCGGCACCGCGGGGATGGTTGTTGTTTGACGACTCAGGTATCGCGTCGGAGCCAACCAGCGACCATGGCGCGCTGAGTGCGGCATTGACATCCTCTTGCGGTATCGCATAGGCCACAACGAGTTTGTTTTGTGCTTGATATTTCTTGAACGATTCGGGCGTGAGACGTTCGGACGAGCCTGCGAGTTGCAGGTCGTTGTAGGAGATGCGGAATCGCGATTGCCAGTCACCAGCGAAGCGGGCAGATCCGAGGTACGTGCCCCAGAATGTGTATGGGTAGAAGCATCCGGTGATGTCGAGGCCCTCGCTGCGGGCGGCATCGATTTTTGCGATGGCTTCAGGCATGACGTGCGTTGCCATCGAGGGAATGTGATCGACATGCAACGAGACGCCAGTTTGGCGGGCGACGTTCAGTACTTCGTCAATCGCGTCAAGCGAGCTCTTTCCT
>CAMAYJ010000010.1 GCA_945862505.1 Bifidobacterium breve
GGTTCGCTTTCACAGGTATTTACTCCGTTCTTTCGCGTTTGGGAACGAACGGCATGGTCGCCCTGGCCTACGCAGGGACAGGCAGAGATCACTGCAGATCCCGGCGATGGAATTCCTCAGCCCGATCGGCCGTATCCGCTGCTCGATGGTGAAACGGGCGATGCCGCTCTTGCCGGTGAACGTGGCGCGCAGGCTCGCCTCGATCTTGCCATTGCTCGAGCAGATTCTTACGACGGAGATCGCAACACGCCTTCGATCCTTGGAACATCGCAACTTTCGGTTGACCTTCGCTTTGGAACGCTGTCACCGCGTTTGATCGCTCAGGTTGTGGGCGAGTCAAGCGCTGGTCGTGCGGCTCTCGTGCGCCAACTTGCCTGGCGTGATTGGTATGCGCATCTGCTTTTCGCAACACCAACGCTTGTCGATCAACCCATGAAGCCCCAGTACGCAGCAATTCAGTGGCGGCAGGATGACAAGAGTTTCGAAGCATGGAAGAACGGACTCACGGGCTATCCGTTTGTCGACGCAGGTATGCGTCAACTGAAAGAGTCCGGCTGGATGCACAACCGCGTGCGCATGGTTACGGCCTCGTTTCTTGTGAAGAATCTGCTCATCGATTGGCGCCGTGGTGAGCGATATTTCCGCCATGTACTGCTTGATGCTGACGTTTCCCAGAACGTTGGAAACTGGCAATGGGTTGCGGGCACTGGTCCCGACGCGTCGCCTTACAACCGTGTCTTTAACCCGGTGCTCCAGGGCCAACGATTTGATTCCGAGGGTGACTACATCCGTCGTTGGGTGCCCGAACTTGCAGGTCTCGATGCAACAGCCGTTCATGAACCATGGGCGATTGGTCCCCTTGAACTTGCAGCCGCTGGTGTTGAACTTGGAACCGACTATCCGGAACCGATTGTTGATCTCGCGTTTAGTCGCGGTCGGGTGCTTGACGCGTACGGAGCAGTCAAGCGTTAACGATTACGAAGCACGTGCAGCGTCTTGTACTGATCGGCGACTAATCGAGCGAGGAGAGTGACCAGCAGCGGCGCGCTGCTCTTCGTTTTCGCCACCCCAGAATCCGTTCTCGCGGTTGTCTCGAGCGAGTTCACGACACGCAATGTTGACCGGACAACCATCACACATTGCTTTGGCCGCGACTTCGCGGCGTACACGGCGTTCGGGTCGCTCTCCTGCAACCCCGAACAACAAAGTGGTTCGACCCTTGCACGAAGCGTGATCCATCCATTCGGGTCGGGCAGTTGCGAGCAGTGTGGATTCCATGTCGACTCCAGTGGGGTAGGTGCACCGAGGGAACAGCAGGTAAGCACTTTTGAATTTAGTGCTAAATCCTCTGGCTTCCACTCGGAATCTTGGGAGAATGCCTGTGTCATCGGCCACAGGCCTGATTGCCGGGGATCGGCCGTGGATCGGCAGGGTTGAGAAGTAGGCGTGGCCCCTAGGCTCAGCTCGTGACTGTGTTTCTCGTGGGAGCCGGACCGGGTGATCCGGGGTTACTGACCGTGCGTGGGGCTGAGGCCCTGGCCATGGCCGATGTTGTGGTCTTTGATCGGCTTTCGGTTGGCGCGCTGCTTGGACTCGCCCCGCTCGCTGCCGAACAGATCAGTGTGGCGAAATCTGCTGGTCAGGCCGTTATGGCCCAGGACGACATCAACGAGCTCTTGATAGAGAAGGCAAGGCAGGGCAAGACCGTCGTCAGGCTCAAAGGCGGAGATCCGTTCGTTTTCGCCCGCGGAGGCGAGGAAGCCGCGGCGCTCGCAGCGGCCGGTATCCATTACGAGGTAGTGCCCGGCGTGACCTCCGCGATCGCAGTTCCGGCCTATGCCGGAATCCCCGTGACGCTGCGCCACTCATCAACCTCGTTCACCGTGATCACCGGTCATGAGGATCCCGACAAGGGCGACGAGGTCAATTGGGAAGCCGCCGCTCAATTGGGCGGAACCATCATCATCCTCATGGGGGTTGGGCGACTGTCAAAAATTGTTGATCGTCTCTTGGCCGGTGGCCTCGCGCCCGACACTCCAGCAGCGGCGATTCGATGGGGAACACGTCCGGAGCAACACACGGTCCGGTCAACGCTTTCGGCGATCGCTAGCGAACCACTCGAATCGCCGAGCGTCATTGTGGTTGGTCAAGTGGCAGCGATGGACCTTTCGTGGTTCGAATCTCGTCCGCTTTTTGGCAAGAAGGTGATCGTTACGCGACCGCGGCATCAATCGTCGGTGCTCGCTGATCGTTTGCGCGATGAAGGTGCCGAAGCGCTCATGGTGCCAACAATCGAAATCGTCGATCCCACCGATCAAGGTGCAGCGCTTCGCTCATCGATCGATCATCTTTCGTCCTATGATTGGTTGGTTCTGACGTCTGCGAACGGTGCGTTGCGGTTCTGTGAGTTGTTGCGAGATGGACGCGATCTCGCTGGTGTGAAAATTGCTGCCATCGGCCCGGGTACGGCGGAAGTTCTTGCTGACTTCAACCTCATTGCCGATCTGGTGCCCGAGCGATTTATTGCTGAGTCGTTGCTGGAAGCATTTCCATTGCCAAGTGAAACCGATCTACGTCGTGTGTTGCTTGCTCGAGCAGAAGTAGCACGAGATGTTCTTCCTGATGGTCTTCGCGATCTTGGTTGGCGAGTCGATGTTGTTGATGCGTACAGAACAATCCCTGTTGAACCCAACCACGAAGAACGCGAGCGCATCACTCAAGCCGACATCGTCACGTTCACGTCGTCGTCGACTGTAGAAAATTGGATCGCCGCTTTCGGAAGCGACACACTGCCAAAATTGGTTGCGTGCATCGGTCCCATCACCGCCGATACTGCGCACCGTGCCGGGCTTCGAGTCGACGTCATTGCCGAGGTGCATACGATCGATGGACTCGTTGATGCCCTCGTTGAACGGGTCGCTCACCCCGATGCACCAAAGTCGACAGTGCGTCGACGCACCAGTCGTGGTCCCCGATTCGGCCGCAAACCGCGGCGTGCCTAGGCTCTGCGTCGATGAGTTTCCCGCAACGTCGACTTCGACGGCTTCGTCGCACTCCGGCTCTTCGCCGGTTGGTGGCTGAAACACGTCTCTCTCCCGATGATTTCATCGCGCCGTTATTCGTGCGTGAAGGGATCACCGAGCCTCAACCGATTGCTTCGATTCCTGGCATTGTCCAACACACGCTCGGGTCGCTCCGTGCCGAAGTCGCCGACCTTGTTGGGCTGGGTGTGCCAGGCGTCATTCTCTTTGGCATCCCAGAACACAAGGACGAGGTTGGTTCCGGAGCATGGGATCCAAATGGAATTGTTCAGGTCGCATTGCGAGAATTACGCGACACGTTCGGCGATCGCGTTGTGCTCATCACCGACCTCTGTCTTGATGAATACACCTCGCACGGTCACTGTGGCGTTCTCGATGGACGCGGAAGTGTCGACAACGACGCCACTCTCGATCTTTACGCGAAGGTCGCTCTTGCTCAAGCCACTGCGGGCGCCGATATCGTTGCTCCTTCAGGGATGATGGATGGTGCTGTTGCCGCAATCCGTAGCGCACTTGACGGCGGAAATTTCCTCGAAACCGCGATCATGGGGTACTCAGCGAAGTACGCGTCGGCTCTTTACGGTCCATTCCGCGATGCAGTCGATGTCACCATCGAAGGCGGCGGTGACCGCAAGGGGTATCAACAAGATCCCGCTAACGCCCGTGAATCGCTTGAAGAGATTCGCCAAGATCTGCTTGAAGGCGCCGATATTGTGATGGTGAAGCCAGCGATGTCCTATCTCGACATCATTGCGAGGGCGCGTCAAGAAGTCCACGCTCCCATTGCGGCATACCACGTGTCTGGCGAATACGCGATGGTGAAAGCTGCCGCTGAACGCGGATGGATCGATGGCGACGCAGTCGCAATTGAACACCTGACTTCAATCCGGCGAGCTGGCGCTGACATGATCCTCACCTACTTTGCGCGCGAAGTCGCCGAACTTCTTAACGATTGAGATCATGAAACAAACAAACGAATCGTTGTTCGAACGTGGTCAACGCGTCATCCCCGGTGGCGTGAATTCTCCAGTGCGGGCGTTTCGCTCTGTCGGCGGAACTCCGTACTTTGTTGCGAGTGGAAGCGGCGCACGAGTAACTGACGTTGAAGGAACGACGTTCCTTGATCTCGTTCAGAGCTACGGGGCGATCATCGCTGGTCATGCTCATCCGAAGATCATCGAAGCGATCCAGAAAGCAGCAACCGACGGAACATCGTTTGGTGCGCCTACCCCTCGTGAAGTCGAATTAGCCGAAGCAATCAACGAACGCGTTCCGTCATGTGAAAAGTTGCGCATGGTGAACAGCGGGACCGAAGCAACAATGAGTGCGATTCGCGTAGCGCGCGGTGCGACTGGTCGCCCAAAGATTCTCAAGTTCGCTGGCAACTATCACGGACACAGCGATGGGCTTCTTGTCTCTGGTGGAACAGCGATGGCTTCGCTTGGAATTCCTGCCTCGGCTGGGGTTACCGACAACGCGATTGCCGACACGATTGTTGCTCCCTACAACGTGGTCCCCACCCTTGACGACACCTTCGCTGCAGTCATTGTCGAACCGTGCGCAGCGAACATGGGACTCGTTCCGCCGGCACCCGGTTTCCTTGAAGGGTTGCGCGTCGAATGTGATCGTGTTGGCGCATTGCTCATCTTCGATGAGGTGATTACAGGATTCCGTGTTGGACGCGGTGGAGCGCAACAACTTTTGGGCGTCAAACCTGATCTGACTGCATTCGGAAAGATCATCGGTGGGGGATTGCCTGTCGGTGCATTCGGTGGTCGCGCCGACGTGATGGACAACCTTGCTCCTCTAGGTCCGGTGTACCAAGCGGGAACGTTGTCGGGAAACCCACTGGCAACCGCAGCAGGTCTCGCTGCGCTTTCACTGCTCGATGACGACGCCTATGCACTGATCGAATCGCGCGCTGAATGTCTCGCCGGTTCACTTGCGAACGCCTTCGGGTCTGCGGGTGTAACCGTTTGTGTCCAGCGCTTTGCATCGCTTGTTGGATTGTTCTTCGGCGCCACCGCGCCAACTGACTACGTGAGTGCGCGCACAACCGATGAAGCGTTGTATGCATTGTTCTTCCACGAACTTCTTGATCGCGGCGTCGCGATTGCGCCAGGCGCGTACGAAATCATGTTCCCGGGCCTCGCTCACGACGACCAAGTTCTCACCGCGATTAGCGATGCTGCGCATGAGGCCGCTGTTGCGGTCGCGTCACGCTGATTGAAGAACACGGAACGTGCAAGGACCCCGCCGAAGCGGGGCCCTTTTCAAAACTGATTGAATCAAACGATTACGACTTGCTACCGACCGGTGTCGTCCAATTCGGCTGAATGGTGAGTTTGCCGGTTGGATCAAAGAGCAGTTTGCCGTCAGGTGTGATGAGTTCGCCGGCAGCATCGAGCATCGGCTTTCCATCGGCATAAGTGATGTTGCCTTCGGCATCGACTGTGGTCTTGCCACCCGAAAGTGTTTCCCACTCGTAACGAACAACGGCGAGTAACTGGGCCTGGCTGAGGGACTTGTCGAAGTTCGGCATCGGATTGCCGTTGTAACTCATCGTCTTGTGCTGTCCACCTGCACGAGCCGGGTCGCCATAGGGCGTGCCCGCGGGCCCGGTGCCATTCGAACCAATCCAGACAAACTCGAGTTGTCCGATGATGTCGGGGAAGGTGGCGACTAGGGCGCCGTCGGTCATCACACGTCCGACGCCACCGCCACCTCCAGCACCGTGACAGCCGGCGCAATTGGTGGCGAAGATCGCTTGACCTGTTGCAAGTTGTGATGGCTCACCATTTGACGAAGGCGAAAGGCCTCCGATGTAAATGACGGCCCACAGCGGCAGAAAAGCAAGCACGGGCATGGCCCAGTAGGGGATCTTCTTCCGCTTGAGCGCAGCTTCGACATACGGCGGAACTGGTTCCGGCGCGGCCGCAGGGACAACGGCGGCAGGCGCAGCGGCCGCAGTGGCCTTCTCGATCGGGGCACTTTGGGCAGCAGGCGCGGCCTCGGTCGCGTCGGGGGATCCACCGTCGAGCGATGTCCGACGGTCTTTAGAGCGCTTGAGCAGGTGCTCGGGTACTTCGGTCACGGTTCCTCCGAAGCGGACGGGGAGTTATGGGAGCAGTGATCTTGGCGGGTTCGCCGGCGAAGCCGACGGACACCTGCCGTAAGGAGTCAAACCTAGACGACGCGGAGAGCGCGGAGCCAAGTATGGGCTCTCGAATCTCGGTGTCTCGCAAAAATCTGTCCGGTGAAATGTCACCCCCTTGGATGTCTCAACTCCCCCGCGGCGGTGCTAGACAAGTGGGGCGCCATTCGGCATGTTCGGCATGGCAGAGTTACGTCCAGACCATTTGTGCAAACGTTCACGAGGGAGGCCAACCCGGGTGGTTGCGTTCATCGCATCGGTAATTGTGACGGTCCTCTTGACCGCACTTGTTATTCCGATGGCCAAGCGACGTCCAGTAGGTACACCGCTCACATGGGGTGAGGCAATGGTCGCCTCTGTGTATGCGTTTTTCCTTATGTTTTGGGCCTATGGGCTCGTCCCTCATCTGTTTCTCACGTGGACGGACAATGAACTGGGGTGGCGTCCCGACAAACTTCTTTTTGGTCCCGGATCGATCCTCAAGCCTCAGGCTCTCGGGGGCTGGAGCCCAATCACGATCACTTACCAAACCATTCGCGATATCGCGGCGGTCTTGATCTATGTCGTCCTTCTCGGCGTGCAGATCGCCCTCTGGGTCTGGTGGCAAAACCGAGGCAAGCGAGCCGCTGCAGCGGAATCGGCGCAGGCAACCGCCACCTCCGAATACGGCCGACCCCTGGTTCGGAAGAGCTGACCATGGCCCGCATTGACGCCAATCCTCCGATGCCCGAATTCCGCGACGATTACGTCCTGCGGGAAGTCGACGCGGAATGGCTGTCGAAGGCGGTCAAGCCCAAGCAATTCATTCATATTGATCAGTCTGAGTGCATCACCTGCGAAGGCTGTGTCGATATTTGTCCCTGGAAGTGCATTCACCTGGTTCGCACTTCTTCCATTGACGAGGCCATCGGCACCGAAATGCCGGGGGATGACCCAGGCGACCATTCGGTCTTCCTCATTGACGACGATGTTTGTACCCGATGCGCACTTTGCGTCGACCGCTGTCCCACAGGTGTCATCATTCTCGGAAAGGTCGGCGCTGCGCCGGCCGATGGTGACTCCCACCAACGCACGGCCACCCATGGTTATGGGTACGGCATGCGCCTCGGTTAGTTCCAACTGTTTTTCCTTTGTTTTTCTGTCTTTCTGTCCAATCTGAACTCGAATCACCCTCCCGGGATCGATCATCGATTTCGGCTCACACGGAGTAACTGTCTTGGCCAAGACCATGGAGCGTCCCAACGGGAAGAAGACCCCCGCACAACGCGTCAGTGAAGTCGTCGACAAGACGCAGGGCTCACAAGCCTGGAATTCAATCTTTCGACCAGGCTCGGTCTTCCGAAAGGGCTACACCGATAGCCCTCGTAACCGTTCGTACGTGATCATGAACAGCGTGCTGTACCACCTTCACCCGGTGAAGGTGAAGCGACACGCGGTCAAGGTCAGCTACACCCTGTGCCTCGGCGGCCTGAGCTTTTTCCTCTTTATTCTGCTGACCATCACGGGTATTTTCCTGATGTTCTTCTACCGCCCCACCGCGGCGCAGGCATGGAATGACATCTACACACTGCAAACCTCAGTGGCCTTTGGTCTGCTCGTGCGAAATATGCACAGATGGGGGGCCCACCTCATGGTGTTGACGGTCTTTCTGCATATGGCTCGCGTCTTTTATCACGGCGCCTACAAGCCACCTCGAGAATTCAACTGGGTGATCGGCGTCATTCTTCTGACCCTGACCCTTCTTCTTTCCTTCACCGGCTACCTGCTTCCGTGGGATCAGCTCGCACTTTGGGCGGTGACGGTCGGTACGAACATGATGGGCTACACCCCTGTGTTCGGTGACCAAGTCAGATTCGTGCTCCTTGGTGGTAAGGAAATCGGTACCGACACGCTGTTGCGTTGGTATGTGTTGCATGTGTTGTTTGTTCCGTTCGTGACCGTCATCTTTCTTGCGATCCACTTCTGGCGGGTCCGCAAGGACGGCGGCATCTCCGGACCGTTGTGATCGAGGAGCCATGACCGAGATCCCTGAACATCTCCGTAAGCGAGCCGAAGAGGCCAAGGCCAAGGCAGCAGCCAAGGCCGCTGGTGACGCGCCTGCCGAGGCCGCTACTGAAGCACCCGCGGCTGCCGAAAGCGCTGGCGACAGTCGCATTCCGGCCCATTTGCTTGCGCGTTCCAAGTCCGCAAAGGCCAACAAGGAAGGTGGCGCGCCAGCCACCGCTCCTGCTGCAACCGGCGGCGGCGTCGCCACCGCAGTTGCCGATGCCGCCCCGCCTCCGACCGTCACTGGTCCCGGGGGACACACGCAGCGTCTCCTCACCGTGGTGAAGGCCGGCTCGATTCAGGATCTGAAGTCGACCCCGATCGACAAGGTTCACACTTGGCCACATCTGTTGGCCGTTGAATTTGTTGCCGCGTTGGCCATCACGGTTTTCACCTTGATCTTCTCGATCTTCGTGAATGCCCCACTGCTTGAACTGGCGAATATCAACCAAACCCCGAACCCTTCGAAGGCCCCATGGTATTTCCTCGGTCTTCAGGAACTTCTCACCATGTTCCACCCCATGGTTGCTGGTGTGACCATCCCGGGCATGGGCATTTTCTTGCTCATTCTTTCCCCGTATATCGATCGCAATCCTTCAAATAAACCTGAGGATCGCAAGTTTGCGATCTCACTTTTCACGATTCAGATGATGTTCTGGGCCGTGCTTGTCATTATTGGTTCCTTCTTCCGTGGTCCTGGCTTCAACTTTGTGACGCCGTGGACTGGCGGTCTGTTCTTCGAGTTGTGATGGCGCAAGCGCAGGAGTCCCCCAAATGAATCCTCTAGTCATCGTCATCCCCGTCGTCGTCGTTCTTGCCGGCGTGGTGTTGTTCGCTGCTTCACGTCGACGCGACAGTGGCGGCGCTACTGGTGCGTTGAGCCGCGAAACGCTAAAGCGCGACAAGTCGGCAACCGCGCTTGAGTCCGACGCCGAACTTGTTGGCGTGTCGGGTCGTCAGGTGGAAGCATCCGCGGCGCTCGATCGTCGACCGGCCGCTCCGGCAACAACGAATACTGAAGTTGCGCCATTCGTTCCGCCCGACGCCGATGCACTCGGTATCTCGCGCCGCAAGTTCTTCAACCGTTCCATCATCGTGTTGATGGGCCTCAGCCTTTCGGGCTTTGGTGCGGCGATTCTGGCGTTCCTTTGGCCGATGCCGAAGGGTGGCTTTGGTTCAAAGATCCGCGTCGGCAATGTGGCCGAGATTTCCGCCAAGATCACGGCGAGCAAGGGGTTCCTGTACTCCGCCGAAGGTCGCATGTGGATGACTAACTATCCGATTTCAGCGTTCGAGAAGGCGAAGAAGGTCTACCCGGCAGCGGTGCTTCCGTCGATGGAAGCGGGCATCGTTGCGCTCTATCAAAAGTGTCCGCATCTCGGTTGCCGTGTTCCTTCTTGTGCAACCTCGCAGTGGTTCGAATGCCCGTGCCACGGTTCGCAGTACAACGCGGCCGGTGAGAAGAAGGGTGGTCCGGCGCCTCGGGGCATGGATCGCTTCGCGACTTCGGTCACTGGCGGCGTGCTCACCGTCGATACGGGCCAGATCTTCCAAGGTCCGGCGATCGGAACCAATACGACTGGCCAAGAAGCTGAAGGCCCGCATTGCGTGGGTGGAGGAGAGCACTGATGCACGACCTGTATCTCTTGGCCAGCGCACAAAAGACGGTCGGCTATGTGGTTGCCGTCGTTTTGCTTCTCGGGTTTGTGGTCGCCATCGCCGTCAACGTGCGCAAGGGACGCGCCGAGGTTGGTTCGGAAATCGAACTTGCCCCGAATCGCAAGCCCTACATGGACGACGAGGAACTCGAAACGAAGAAACTCGACCGCACACTCGGTCTTGGTCTCGTTGCGCTCGGTGTCATTGCACTCGCATTGCCGCTCTACTGGCTCGCTGAACCAAGTCGTCAAACTGACATGGTGAAGGAATTCGAAGATGTTGCGGTCTCACGCGGCGAAAACATTTATGTGAATGCAGCGCAGTGCGCGAATTGTCACGGTCCTAACGGTGTTGGTGGTGCTGCGAGTTACACGATCCTCGATCCAAAGACCGGCGCGTATGTCGATCAGGTTCAGTGGAAAGCTCCCGCCCTCGACACGGTGATGTATCGCTACACCCCCGAGCAGGTCACCTACATCCTCAATTACGGGCGTGGCTACTCGCCGATGCCAGCATGGGGTGCACCCGGTGGTGGTCCACTCACCGAGCAACAAATCGCTGACGTAATCGCGTATCTCACCTCGATTCAGTTACCAGCTGAAGAGTCTCAGAAGGCTGTGCAAGAGGAACTCGACAAGGTGTGCAAAGCCGACGCGGCCAACAACTGCACTATTGCCGGTGGTTCCTACAAGACGCTTGGTGAAGCAATCTTCAACCTCGGTTATTCCGATGGCTTCGCCGCGGGCGCCTATGCCTGCGGCCGTTGCCACACCTCGGGTTGGTCCTACGGCAAAGCGCAAGTCGCCGGCGGTGGAGCCATGGGCCCCAACTTCACCGGTGGGTCTGAAATTCGCCAGTTCCCCGTGGCGGAAAAGCAGGCGGAATTTGTTTCGGCCTACCCGAAGATGGGTACGTCCTATGGCACTAACGGGTGGTCAAGCGGCCGAATGGGCAGCTTCGGCACCAACCCCAGTGCGGCTGATCCCAAGACCGCAATCATGAGTCAGGATCAGGTCATGCTCACGCCCAATCAGATCGCGGCAGTTGTCGCTTACGAGCGGACCCTTTAATGCAGACCCTCCAAATCATCGCTGGTATCTCTTTCGATCCGGGCATCCGCGGCATCCTCGTTGTGCTGGTTGGCGTTTCCGTTCTGATGGGTTCGACGTACCTCATCCTCAGTACCAACCTCGGGGCCCGTCTTGGTTTCCTCGTGGCGTTCACCGGTCTCTTTGGTTGGCTAACGATTCTCACGTTTATGTGGTGGCTCACCCCTCCCGCCATTGGCCCGCGCGGGAATATCCCGACATGGAAGCCAGTTGAGATCTATGTGAACGGTGGCGGCGATACCGCGAAAACCGACTCGCTCAATGTATTAGTGGATCCGGCGTCTTTGCCCAAGGCCGACAGGATCCTTGCGGACAACCCTGATTTGGCGAAGGACTTTCCGAATGCAAGCGGCACATCGCTTTCAGATATTCAGAGCAATTACCCCGATGTGGTGAGTGGCTACATCTCTCCCGATTCGCTGAACGGATGGAAACTGGTCTCCGCCTCGAGTGCCGGTGAGGCTCAGGCTGCAGCCGACGCCGAACTCGTGGCTTCGGGAGTTTTCAAGACCACCGCCGATTACAAGAAACTCAATACCTGGCAATTCGGTGGCAAGCCGACGCTGGCTGAAGACTGTCCCGATGGCGGCATCATTTGTCGAGTGACGCATCGCGTTTCCT
The DNA here is from genome assembly GCA_945862505.1 of Bifidobacterium breve. GTDB lineage: Bacteria > Actinomycetota > Acidimicrobiia > Acidimicrobiales > Acidimicrobilacustridaceae > Acidimicrobilacustris. The sequence goes on from CAMAYJ010000010.1 coordinate 11,631, forward strand.
CGGCCTTTCAAATCAAGAATCCCCAGAACTTCACGGTTGTTCAAGTGCAACAAGTGATTCCTCAAGAAACAATTCCGGGTCAGGCGCCTCCGATTCCGAAAGCCGATCCCACGAAGCCGGTGATCTCAGTCGTGTTCATTCGCGATATCGGTAACGAGCGAGTGATTCCGTTCTTGTACTTCGTAATCTCCTTAGCGCTGTTCATCCTTTCTGCTGCGGCCTTGCACAATCGTGACAAGACGCTCATGAAGAACAAGGCGATGGCCGAAGCTGCGAGCAAGGAAAGCTGAACAACGTGGGCCAGTATCTGCCGATCTTCGCAATGCTTGTGCTGGCGATCATTTTCGCTGTTGTGAGTCGCGTGATTTCTCAACTACTGGCACCCCGTCAACCTTCCGAATCAAAGTCTTCGCCCTACGAATGCGGGATCGTGCCCGATCAGTCGACGCCCGAACGCTTGCCTGTGAAGTTTTTTCTTGTGGCCATGATCTTCATCGTGTTCGACATCGAAATCATTTTCTTGTTTCCGTTCGCCGTGGTGTTTCGTTCACTGGGCGGTTACGGAATCGCCGCAATACTCATCTTCACCGCAGCGGTATTTGAGTCGTTTGTGTATCTGATTGGCAACGGCGCGCTTGACTGGGGTCCGATCAAGCACCTTCGTCGTTCTGACATTGTTTCGCCTGCCCGAACCGCTACGAGCACCATTCGTCGCGTCGGTCTCGAAGGCCGCTCCACCAAAGAGGCGGCATAAGTGTCAAACGAGACAAGACCTACTGGCGGACTCCTTGAGTCAGGCCTTGAAGGACTCAGCCATAACTTCTTCACCGGCACGCTTGAGGAACTTGTGAAGTGGGCTCGTCGTCATAGCGTTATGCCAGCCACTTTTGGTCTTGCGTGTTGCGCGCTCGAGATGATGGCCGCCGGCGGACCGCATTACGACCTTGCTCGTTACGGAATGGAAACCTTCCGCGCGTCGCCGCGCCAAGCCGACCTCATGATCGTTGCCGGTCGTGTCTCGCAGAAAATGGCTCCGGTTCTTCGCCAGATCTACGACCAGATGATGGAACCCAAGTGGGTTATTTCCATGGGTGTCTGTGCATCCTCGGGCGGCATGTTTAACAACTACGCCATCGTTCAGGGCGTCGATCAGATTGTCCCCGTCGATGTGTACGCCCCAGGTTGTCCGCCTTCGCCGGAAACGCTTATGCACGCGATTCTCACGCTGCACGACCAGATCAAAAATGGCGAACTCACGCGCCGCAAGGGTGAAGGCGCCGGTCTTGTTGTCGAACAGCTTGGCCCCAATGGGCCTGTGCCTGTCACCTTGGGTCAGGGCTGAACATGACCGATGTCGACGCCCAAGACGGCGAGGTTGACATCCCGACCGAGATCGCACCCGAGACACTTTTCGGAACGTTGCTGACTCGTTCGCACGAGCAACTTGTGCTTCATCCAACTCGGGAGGAGTACGCCGGACTGTTGGTGACTTTGCAGGCCGATGGCTATCACTCGATTATCGATCTCTGTGGTGTCGATTACCTCACCAATTTTTCGCGTGAACTTCCTCCGGGCATTACGCCAGAGCGTTTCGAAGTCGTCGTGAATCTCATCAACCATCGCGAACATGCTCGGTTGCGACTGCGCGTGCAGATACCTGAATCCGATCCAGTACTTCCAACAGCGTTTGGGCTCTACGCAGGCTCTGAAGCAATGGAGCGCGAAACGTTCGACATGTTCGGCATCGTCTTCGATGGTCACCCTGATCTCACCCGAATTCTCATGCCCGAGGACTGGATTGGTCACCCCCTGCGCAAGGACTACGACATTGGTCGTATTCCGGTGCAGTTCAAGGGTGCTCCGGCGAATCGTTGATCTCATGACCGCTACTCACGAACTTCCAACCAACGTGAATCAGACCTCCGAAGGCGCTCAGGAACTGACCTCCGCCGGCGTTGTTGCCGCAGGAGAGCGGTTGCGCGAGTTGGGCGCGGTGCTCCGGCTTTCAGAAAACGACGCACTCCTTGCCGAGCGCGAACAAGTTTCTGACGACGAAACCATGATCATCAACATGGGTCCACAGCACCCGTCGACTCATGGTGTGTTGCGTCTCATGCTTGAACTTCAGGGCGAAACCGTTCTCCGCTGTAAGCCGATCATTGGTTACCTCCACACCGGCATGGAACGCACCGGTGAAGAACTCACCTATCTGCAGGGCCCCACCAACGTGACGCGCATGGACTATGCCGCGCCGTTGTTCACCGAATTGGCATTTTCCCTCACCGTCGAAAAGCTTCTCGACATTGAGGTTCCCGAGCGTGCGATCTGGATCCGCATGCTCATGACCGAGATGAATCGCATCTCGTCACACTTACTTTTTATGGCAACAAACGGTATGGATCTTGGTGCCGTCTCCATGATGCTCTACGGCTGGCGTGAACGCGAAGAAGCACTTCGCTTCCTTCAAGAAGTCACCGGCCTGCGCATGAACCACAACTACATCCGTCCCGGTGGCGTCGCTGCTGACCTTCCCGACGGTTGGCGCGATGGCGTGCTGCGTCTTCTCGACATGCTCCCTCCTCGCCTCGCTGAATACGACACCCTGATGAACCAACAGCCGATTTGGCGTGAACGTCTCCAGGGTGTCGGCGCGATCTCTGCTGAGGAATGCCTTGCTCTCGGGGTTACGGGACCAATGCTTCGTTCAACGGGTTACGACTGGGATCTCCGTCGCGACATGCCGTACCTCGCGTTCGACCAGGTCGAATTCGATGTTGTTGTCGGTTCCTACGGTGACTGTTTCGATCGTTACGCCATTCGACTTGCTGAAATTCACGAGTCAATGAAAATTGTGCGTCAGTGTCTCGAGAAGATGCCGAAGGGCGACTACCGCATTCAGGACAAGAAAGTCACTCCGCCGCCGCGTGCGCGTATCGACGAGTCCATGGAGGCGCTTATTCATCACTTCAAGATCTTCACTGAAGGCTTCAAAGTTCCCGAGGGCGAGGCTTACGTCGCAATCGAATCACCTCGTGGCGAACTTGGTTGCTACATCGTGAGCGACGGTTCTTCGAAGCCGTATCGGATGCATGTTCGTGCGCCAAGTTTCGTGAATCTGCAAAGCCTTCCGCACCTCATGCATGGCAGTCTCGTGGCCGATGCCGTTGCAATCATCTCGAGCGTCGATCCCATCCTTGGGGAGGTCGATCGCTGATGGCTCGCCTCACGAACGACAACGTTGAACTCGCGCGCGAAATCATTGGCCGTTACCCACGTCCAAAGTCTGCGCTTATTCCGCTGTTGCATCTTGCACAAGAACAAGACGGGCACCTCACCGACGAAGCAATGGCTCACATCGCTGAACTTGTGAGTGTTTCTTCTGCCGAGGTTCTCGGAACGGCATCGTTCTACGAAATGTTCAAGATGGAACCCGTCGGTCGTTACATGGTGAATATTTGCACCAATATTTCTTGTCAGTTGCGCGGCGGCGAGGAACTCCTTGCTCATGCCGAAAAAACACTCGGGATCCGTCCGGGGCAAACCACTTCCGATGGGCTTTTCACCCTTGAAGATGTCGAATGCATCGCTGCCTGCACCGAAGCCCCGTGTCTGCAGGTCAACTATCGCTACGAACATCGCATTTCGAACGAAGGTTTCGATCAGCTCATGAACGATTTGCGCGATGGTCGCCGTTCTGACATCCCCCCTCACGGAGTACTGGCTGAAATTCGTCAGCACATTCCCGCCGATCGGCGCGCTGGCAATGTCACTCCTGAAGACACAGTGATACCGGTTTGGGTCGCAGCAGCGGGGGAGGGCGAGAAATGATTACCGATGCTCCTCGAATCATCACCTCGCGTTTCGATAGGGCCGATAGCCACACGCTTGCTGGTTACGAAGCCACCGGTGGTTATCAGGCGTTGCGTAAAGCACTTTCGATGGGTCCGGCCGCAGTTGCCGACGAGGTCAAGACCGCAACTCTTCTTGGACGCGGCGGCGCCGGTTTCCCTGCCGGTGTGAAGTGGGGTCTCGCTCCCGAGAATGTGTGGCCGCGTTACCTCGTAGTCAATGGCGATGAATCCGAACCCGGCACCTACAAAGACCGCCTCCTTATGGAGCGCGATCCCCATCAACTTATTGAGGGTGTTCTCCTTGCGAGCTATGCCATCGGTTGCGGTCAGGCCTTCCTTTATGTCCGCGGCGAAATGGCCCTTGCTCAAGAACGCATTGCCACTGCGTTAAATGACGCCTATGCCGCTGGCTACGTGGGCAAAAACATTCTTGGCTCCGACTTTTCTGTTGATGTCGTGCTCACATGGGGCGCTGGCGCGTACATCGTGGGCGAAGAAACCGCGCTCATCGAAAGTCTTGAAGGCAATCGTGGAATGCCTCGCCTTAAGCCTCCGTTTTTCCCGGCGGCGAAGGGTCTGTACATGCAGCCCACGATCGTGAATAACGTCGAGACACTTGCAAATCTGCCTTGGATCGTTACCAACGGTGGCGAAGCGTTTGCTGCACTCGGCGCCGAAACATCTCGGGGCACTCGCATGTTTGCGGTCTCGGGGCATGTGAAGAACCCCGGTGTCTTCGAAGTTGAATACGGGGTCACAACGTTCCGTGACCTCATCTTCGCCCCCCAATATGCGGGTGGCATCCTCGGCGATCGCGCTCTCAAGGCGTTTATTCCTGGCGGCGCCTCGGCTCCATGGTTCTTTGAAGAGCATCTCGATCTGCCGCTCGAGAAAGTCACCGTTGACCGAGCGGGATCAATGCTCGGTTCTGGCGCTGTCGTTGTGATGGACGAAACCACCGACGCGGTCAAGGCCTGCCTGCGCGTGGTTCGGTTCTTCGCTCGCGAATCCTGCGGCAAATGCACACCGTGTCGTGAAGGTACGACTTGGCTGCAAAATATTTTACAGCGAATTCAGGACGGATACGGCCGTCCCACCGATCTTGATTTGCTGATGGATGTTTCCGACAACATTTCTCCTGGAATCACTTGGCCGCCCAAGCAGACCACGATCTGCCCGCTTGGACCATCAGCGGTCTCGCCGATTGCTTCGGCAATGCAGCGATTCCGTCCCGAGTTCGAGGCGCGCATCGCACAGGCCGAAGAAGCTCGTCACTCGGTCCCGGTGAACTTCACGAAGGCGTCTTCGCATGGCTGAGTCTGACGTGACCGCAATCGACGGCGTCGCCGTAGAAATTAATGGCGTCGAGTTCATCGCTCGTAAGGGCGAACTCCTTATCGATGCCGCAGAGCGCGCTGGTACCTACATTCCGCGTTTTTGTTACCACGAGCGCATGAAGCCAGTTGGCATGTGCCGTATGTGTTTGGTCGAGGTCGACACTGGTCGCGGTCCCGCGCTTCAGCCGAGCTGCATGATCGAGTGCACGCCGGGAATGAAAGCCGACACCGAATCGGCAGTGACAAAGAAGGCGCAAGACGGCGTTCTTGAGTTCCTCCTCGCCAACCATCCGCTCGATTGCCCGGTTTGCGATAAGGGCGGCGAATGTCCGCTCCAAGATCAGACGATGGCTTATGGGCCTGGCGAGAGTCGCTTCATTGAAGAGAAGCGACACAACGAAAAGCCGATTCCGATTAGCGACCTCGTGCTGCTGGATCGCGAACGTTGCATCCTTTGCGATCGATGCACGCGCTTTGCCAAGGACGTTGCCGGCGATCCGCTCATTCACTTCATTCATCGCGGCAACAACACCGAAGTCAACACGTTCCCCGATGAACCGTTTGCGTCGTACTTCAGTGGCAACACCGTGCAGATCTGCCCGGTGGGTGCGCTCACGGCCACGACCTATCGCTTCAAGGCCCGTCCTTGGGATCTTGAGACCACCGAATCAACCTGCCAAACCTGTTCGGTTGGCTGTCGTATCTCAATCGATTCCTCACGCGATCAGGTCCAACGATTCGCCGGTGTCGATATCGATCCGGTCAACTGGGGCTGGCTCTGTGACAAGGGCCGTTTCTCGAGCCAAGTCGTTACCTCAGATGCTCGGCTCTCCGAACCACTCGTGCGCGATGGGTCCAACCTTGTCGCCGCCAAGTGGTCCGATGCGCTGAATCGTTTCGCAAGCGCCCTCGACAACGCGTCATCGGCGCAGTCGATCGGGGTTATCGGTGGTTCACGTCTGACCAATGAAGACGCCTACGCATGGTCAAAACTTTTCAAGGGCGTTCTCGCTACCGACAACGTCGATGCGCAGCTCGGCGATGGTCTGCCTGCGCACGCCGTTCTTGGGCTTCCAGCCGCAACGATTGACGAAGTTTGCGCTCCGGGTGGCACGGTGCTGCTGCTTGGCCCCGACGTCAAAGAAGAACTTCCGGTTCTTTTCCTCCGACTCCGTCACGCCGCTGTTGAAGATCGCGTCACTCTTATTGAGGTTTCGCCGCGTTCGTCTGGGCTCACGTCTCTCACAAAAGCATCGGTGCACCCACGTCCGGGCGAAACCGCCCATGTTGTTGCCGCACTCATGGGATCAGCGGCCATCGACCGCGAAATTGCCGGCGTTTCCATCGGCGAACTCGACGCAGCTCGGAATTTGCTGAACGCCGCAGCCGGTCCGATCACTGTTGTTCTCGGTCGGGCATCGTTAGCGGAAGCTTCCAGTGTGACAGTTGCCGCGGCGTCAACAGTTCTTGCGGCTCGCCCTGACACCACCTTTCTTTCAGCGCTCCGACGTTCCAATGTGCGTGGCGCTCTCGACATGGGCCTCGCTCCGGGTCTTCTTCCTGGGCGCGTCACTCTCGACGATGCTCGTGAGTGGTATTCCGAAATCTGGCCTGCGCTTCCGGTTGCCGAGGGTCTCGACACTGAAGGCATCCTTCGCGCTGCTGCCGACGGACGCATTGATGTACTCGTTCTTCTTGGCGCTGACCCTCTCGCCGATTTTCCCGATGCCGACTTGGCCGAGCGCGGCCTCACAGGCGCTCGAACTGTGCTGGCGGTCGACACTGCCCTCAATGCGTCGAGCAAACGAGCCGATGTCGTGCTCGCAGCAGCAGGCTTTGCCGAGAAGGCGGGTACGACAACCAATATCGAAGGTCGCGTCAGCACTCTTTCGCAACGCGTCACTCCGCCCGGTACCGCTCGCGCCGACTGGATGCTCGCCGCCGAGGTTTCGTCACGGCTTGGCACCGATCTTGGCTTCGAGAACTTCACTGATGTGCTCGCCGAAATCTCAGCAGTCGCTCCGGCGTACCTTGCGCTCGATCAGGCCATTGCCGAGGGTTCGCTCGATGGAGTTTTGCTCCCGCTCGATGTTGTTGTGATCATCGATGAAGACGAAGACGACCTTGTGATCGTCGACGAAATCGTCACGATGTCCGAAGACGGAGCGGCTGTCGATGTCACTGCTGATGTCGCCGACGACAACGTCGAAGATGCCGACCATGTCGAAGGACTCATCGAACTGATCGCCGACGATTTCGATGTTGCCGGTTCTTTGCCTCCGTTTGTGCAGTTCGCCCCGGTCACAAACATTGCGTCGCCGCCTCTCGATTCTTACGGGTTCCGTCTTGTCGCATCGCGAAAACTGTACGACCAGGGAACTCTCGTCCAGTCAGCCCCCGCACTCGCTCCGCTTGCGTCTGGTTCAACGGTTTCTCTCAATCCGTGGGAATTCGATCGACTGGGCGTTTCCGAAGGCGGACGTGCTGTTGTTCGTACGGCAAAAGCCTCGGTAAAGGTTGTCGTCCGATCCGATGCCGGCGTGCCTCGTGGCGTTGCCGCAATGATCGTGAACCAAGCCGACGGCCGCGTGAGCGATCTGGTTTCTGCCGATGAGCTTGTTGCCGAGGTCAGAATCGAGACCGATTCATGAACATGCTCGGTGGCGATCCGCTTCTCTCCGGACAGATTGACCTCGCTGTCGTGCTTATTGTCTTACTCAAGGTCGTTGCCGTTTTTGCGTTCCTTTTGGTGGCGACAATGCTCATGATTTGGTTTGAGCGCAAGGTCGTTAGCGATTTCCAGAATCGTGTTGGCCCGAATACGGCTGGCCCGTTCGGCATCCTTCAAACACTCGCCGATGGCATCAAGTTCTTTTTCAAAGAAGACCTCATCCCCGACAGGGCGGAACGACGCGTCTTCATCCTTGCGCCGCTCCTTACTGTTGTTCCTGCGTTTTTGTTGTTCACGATCGTCCCCTTCGGCGGCGACTTCAGTAATGGGCACGACGGTTCAGTCGAATTATTTGGCCACACCACGTATCTGCAGTTGGCAGACCCGGCGATTGGTATTCTCTTCGCGCTCGCCATGTCATCGATAGCGGTTTACGGCGTCATGCTCGCCGGTTGGTCCTCAGGCTCGAAGTATCCGCTCCTCGGATCCGTGCGTGCCTCGGCACAGATGGTGTCCTATGAAGCTGCACTTGGTCTTTCGGTATGTGCAGTCGTTCTCACCACAGGCACACTCAGCACGCACGGCATCGTGGTGGCCCAGGCCGGCAGCGGCTGGGGCGGATTCATTCCTCATTGGAATTTGATCGCGACCGGTTTCGTTCCGTTCGTGGTGTTTTTGCTTGCGAGCCAAGCGGAACTCAACCGTCCCCCCTTCGATCTTGTCGAAGCCGAGCAGGAACTCGTTGGCAGCTATCACACCGAGTATTCGTCAATCCGTTTCGCGCTTTTCTTTGTTGCCGAGTTCATGAACTCGGTCACGATGGCAGCCATCATCGTCACGCTGTTCTTGGGCGGCCCCGCCGGCCCCGCACTTCTCGGTCCAGGTTGGCTCTGGGGAATCATCTGGTTCCTCCTCAAGATGACAGCGTTTCTGTTCTTGTTTGTCTGGGTTCGCAGCACACTTCCGCGCGTTCGCTACGACCAACTCATGGACCTTGGATGGAAGGTGCTCATTCCTCTTTCTCTCGGATGGTTGCTCCTCCTGGCCACATTCTGGGTTGCTCGTGATCAGCACTGGAACGGATTCGTGACAGTTGGGCTTGGTGCTGTGGTTGGGCTTACCGGTTACGGGCTTCTCAAAGGCGCGATTGCAACTTCTAAAGCTCGTCGACTCGAAGGGGTGGTGGACTGATGGGATACCTCGGAGGTTTCCTCGTCAGCCTGCGCCAGATTGGTCGCAAGCAACGAGTTACGACGCAGTACCCGAAGGAAAAGGCACCAAAGCCGATCCGTGTGCACGGGCGTCACGTTCTCAATCGCTACGAAGACGGAATGGAAAAGTGCATCGGCTGCGAACTCTGCGCCGGCGTCTGTCCTGCGAAGTGCATCTTTGTTCGTGGTGCCGATAATCCGATTGACGATCCCGTATCTCCTGGCGAACGCTTTGGGTACATCTACGAGATCAATTATCTCCGTTGCATTCACTGCGATCTCTGCGTCGAGGCCTGCCCGACCGAAGCAATTACCGAAACTAAGATGTTCGAGTTCTCGTTCACTAACCGGGCCGATGCGATCTACACCAAAGCTGAACTCGTCGTTGACGACGATGGAATGCCGCAGAAGATGCCATGGGAAGACTGGCGCGAAGGCGAAGACCTTCCGACGTCAGCCTGGATGCGCGCCACGTCGCCGTCTGGGTCTGCCGCGTTCGAAGGCGTCGTTGGGTGGTCTGGTGAACTTGGTTACGGCATTCGCGCTCCGGAAGCCGCACAAGAGATCAAGGACTCGATCACGACTCCGCTGGACATGATCGATGAGCATGGCCACGGGATCGAGGACCACGCCCCAGGAACCGCTGAACATGTTTCGCCTGGGCACGACGATCACGCTGACGATGGAAGGGGCGGTGATCTCTGATCATGGAGACCGTCGTCTTTATTGTGAGCGCGCTGATTGTGCTTGCTGGTGGCCTCGGAGTTGTTTCGTCGCGCAATCCGGTGCACGCCGCACTCAGCCTTATCGCCACGCTGTTCGGAATCGCAGTGCTGTTCCTCAACCTCGGTGCGCAACTCCTCGCAGTTGTCCAGGTCATCGTCTACACCGGAGCGATCGTCGTTCTGATTTTGTTCGTCATGATGTTGCTCGGCGTTGATCGCGAAGAAGACCTCGAAACCGAGCCATTGGTGGGCCAGCGGCTTCTTGCCGGCCTTATTGGTCTTCTTTTCTTGGGTGCGGTTCTGGCCGTCATCGTCATCGGCAGGGAAGCCATCGTTACGGGAACACAGTCAGTCACCGGTGCAATCTCGCCAACGATCTCCAACATCTCGCAAATCGGTACCGCGCTGTTCACGACTTATGTGTTTGCGCTTGAAATCACTGCGGGTCTTCTCACGATCGCTGTGGTGGGAGCTGTTGTTCTTTCCCGACGTCCGAATGATCTTGCACCGATTCCGGAGCCCGAATCCATGATCAACATGGGCGACGAACCTCTTACTGCCATTCCCGAGGAAGGAGCGCACTGATGGAATCAAACCTTTCCTTGGCGTACCTGATGCTTTCGGCGATCCTCTTTGTGATCGGTGGCGTTGGCGTGCTTATCCGTCGGAATCCGCTCGTCATGATCATGTGCGTCGAACTCATGCTTAACGCCGTGAACCTTTCGTTCGTGACGTTCGGAAAGATGCTGAATGACATCTCTGGTCAGATCATCGTGTTCTTTGTGATGGTCGTTGCTGCAGCTGAAGTTGTGATTGGCCTCGCCTTGATTGTGGCGATGGCACGACGTCGTCCCGGCGCTACCGCCGATGACCTTCGGACATTGAGGGGATAGGGGACATGGTCGGACTCGTCTGGTTGATCCCTGCACTGCCGCTTGCAGGATTCTTGATCTTGGTGTTTTTCGGTAAGCGCATTGGTGAACCACGGGCTGGTTGGATCGGCACGGGTGCGGTCGCCCTTTCGTTTGTGACCGCCTGTGTTGTGTTCGCCGGACTTTGGGGCGAGCCGGAACACACCTACGAACTCTCGTTGTTTGAATGGATCCCAGCTGGCAACTTCAGCGTTGATATTGGTTTCTTGCTTGATCCTCTTTCAATGGCGATGGTGCTGTTTGTAACGGGCATCGCATCTCTCATCCATCTCTACTCAATTGGGTACATGCATGGAGATAGTCGCTTCCCGCGTTTTTTCACATACCTGAACTTGTTCGTGTTTTCGATGCTGGTGCTCGTACTGGGTAACAACATGGTTCTCACGTTCCTCGGGTGGGAAGGTGTGGGTGCGTGTTCGTACTTCCTTATCGCCTTCTGGTTCGAGAAGGAAGAAAACGCCAGCGCCGGCAAGAAGGCGTTCATTACCAATCGCGTTGGCGACTGGGGCTTCATGGTCGCAATCTTCATGACGTTTTTTGCCTTTGGCACCGTCACCTATACCGAGTTCCTTCCGTTGTCTCCGGGACTCGCGGAAACCACAGCGACGTTCATTGCGCTGATGCTGTTTATCGGCGCCATTGGCAAGTCGGCACAGATTCCGTTGTTCATCTGGTTGCCCGACGCCATGGCTGGCCCCACCCCAGTGTCGGCGCTTATTCACGCTGCAACGATGGTGACCGCAGGCGTGTACTTGCTGGTTCGTGTGAATCCGATCATCGCCGCTTCGGCATCCTGGATTCCTTGGATGATCGCCATTGTCGGTATCGCAACAGCATTCCTCGCCGCGACGATCGCTATGGCTCAACAGGACATCAAGAAGGTCCTCGCATACTCAACCGTTAGTCAGCTTGGCTACATGTTTTTGGCTGTAGGGGTCGGCGGATACAGCGCAGCGATCTTCCACATGATCACTCACGCCTTCTTCAAAGCGTTGCTCTTCCTTGGAGCTGGTTCAGTCATCCACGGCATGCACGATGAGCAAGACATGCGCCGCATGGGTGCTTTGCGCAAGATCATGCCGGTCACCGCAGTCACGTTCATTATTGGCTGGCTTGCTATCGCCGGTGTCCCGCCGTTCTCAGGCTTCTGGTCGAAAGACGACATCCTTGCGTATGCACTCCATAAGAGCCCGATTCTCTATGTGATTGGTCTGATCACTGCATTACTCACCGCGTTCTACATGAGCCGTCTCGTATTCCGCGTCTTCTACGGCGATGCACGTTGGGGCGAATCAGCCGAGGGTGAACTCGCCAATCTCAAGGCTCATACGGCTTCCGATGTCGCTGAATCGGATGATCATGCCGATGCCCATGATGATGCGCACGCCGATGCTGGCCACGGTGCAGTGCATCCGCATGAATCGAAGTGGCCAATGTTGGTCCCGCTTATCGTGCTGGCGTTCTTCGCCGCTATTGCCGGGTTCTTGAACCTTCCGTTCACTCATAACCTTGAGTTCCTCAACAACTGGCTTGAGCCGGTCGTTGGCGAGAATCAAGCGCACCTCAATCTTGGCGGTGCTCAGCTCACCTTTGAACTCGTTCTCTCAACGACGATTGCTCTGCTCGGCATCTTCGCTGCCTACATGGTGTACCTGAAGAACAAAGTGGATCCGCGTCGCATTGAACTCCCGTTCTTCGCCAACGGCTGGTATATCGATCAAAGCATCACAAAGTTCATGGGTGGGATTGGTCGTAAAGGCTTTGAACTCATCGCCATGTTCGACAAGGTGGTTATCGATGGTGCAGTTAATGGTGTCGGACGAGCCACTCGTGGTGGTGCCGCCCGACTCCGTTCGATCGAGAACGGTTATGTGCGCTGGTATGCACTCATGATCGGCGTTGGTGCGGTTCTCCTCGTTGCCTTCGCAATGACGCAGGTGAGCTTCTGATGACCGCCTCGATCCTTTCCTCCGTGTTCGCCTCTGAAGGCGCGGCCTCGTTCCCAATTCTTCCGGCACTGATTTTTGTGCCGTTGATTGGAGCGATTCTTATTGCGCTTATGCCGCAGTCGCGCCCCGAACTTTCGCGACAGATGGCAATTATTACGGGGCTCCTCACGGGCGTTCTCAGTATTGCGTTGTTGGTCGAGTTCAAGACCGGCGATGCCGGATTCCAGTTTGTCGTTCAGCAAACCTGGGTGCAGTCCCTCGACATCAAGTTCTTTCTTGGCGTCGATGGCATCTCGTTATTCCTTGTTGTGCTCACAGGAATCTTGTTCCCGATCGCGCTTTTCGCAGCGAAGCCAGAACACAGCCCGAAGGGTTACTACGCGTGGCTCACACTGCTCATGGCGGGCTGTATGGGAGCGTTCCTTTCGCTCGATCTTTTCCTGTTCTTCTTGATGTTCGAAGTCACCCTGGTTCCGCTCTACATGCTCATTGGCAAGTGGGGCCACGGTCGCCGGGTCTACGCCGCAACAAAGTTCTTCCTCTACACGATGCTTGGTTCAGCGTTCATGCTGGTTTCCATCGTCACTCTGGCGGTTGTTGCGGGGGCGGGCGATAACGGTGGCGTGTCGTTTGACTTCACCAAGATCATCGCTTCTGACAGTTTGGCAACAAGCACCGGCCGTTGGTTGTTCTTGGGCATGGCCATTGCGTTTGCGGTGAAGGTCCCATCCTTCCCCTTCCATACGTGGCTGCCCGATGCGCACACCGAAGCGCCGACCGCGGGCTCAATCGATTTGGCCGGCATCCTTCTGAAACTTGGCACCTACGGTTTTCTTCGTTACGGACTTGAACTGTTCCCCGAAGCGACGGTGTGGTTTGCGCCAGTGATGTTGACCTTGGCCACAATTGGTGTGGTCTATGGAGGCATCGTCGCGGCCATGCAACGCAACCTCAAGCGCCTCATCGCCTATTCGTCGGTCTCCCACATGGGCTTTGCGCTTATGGGTCTGTTCGCGCTGAACGTCGAGGGCATCGAAGGTTCTGTGCTGCAGATGATCAACCACGGCATTTCAACTGGCGCTCTGTTCATCCTTCTCGGATTCCTCTACACCCGCCGCCACACCTACGAGATCTCTCAACTCAAGGGCATCGGCAAGGTCGCACCGGTCTTTGCTGGAATCTTCACCCTCGTGATGCTCTCCTCGATCGGGGTTCCTGGGCTCAACGGATTCGTTGGCGAATTCCTCATTCTTCTGGGCACCTTTATGGCGCACCGTTGGTGGGCCGTCGTTGCTGCTACTGGCGTCATCATCGCGGCGTTGTATCTGCTCTGGGCCTACCAGCGCGTGTTCCAAGGCGAGCCAGACGAAGCAAACAAGTCATTCCCGGATCTCAATATCTCTGAGAAACTTGTGTTGGTCCCGCTCATTGCTCTCATCATCTTCCTTGGTATCTATCCGAAGCCGGTCCTCGATCGCATCGAGCCTTCAGTGAAGCGGGTAGTTACACGGCTTGAGATGAAAGTCGATGGGTTCCAAGAACCAATCACTCGTAACGGCGCTGATTTACTCCGCGTCACCGAGTCATCGCACACGATGAATGGTGAACATGGCCTTGGCATCGCAGCGAACGGACCGGAGGCGAACAAGTGATCGGTTCCCTCTTCGCTCAGGCTGCTGTCACGTCTGCGACAGCAGATAATGGGATCGTTCATGTTGTTGGACCATCCATTGATTGGGTCGCTCTTCTGCCGCTGCTGATCTTGCTTGTAGGCGCGCTCCTTACGCTCACGTTCTCCTCCTTCTTGAAGGGTCATGCGCCGAAGGGTCTCTTTACCTGGACCACTGTTGCGATCGCTATCGGCGCCGCGATCAGTGCGGTTCCAATGTGGGCGCGAGTACAGGGCTGGAATTCGCTGCTGTGGTGGAACCTCGATCATGCTCAAACCGGACCGTTCAGTACGGCTGGGGGAGCGGTTGGTATCGACGGTTTCTCACTGTTCATCACGGTGGTGCTGTGTGTCGGCGTTGTGCTTGCAGCGCTCCTTGCCGATGATTTCTTGCGCCGCGAATCAATGAGTGGTCCCGAGTTCTATGTCCTGCTGCTTCTGTCGGCGGTCGGTGGCGTCATCATGGCCATGTCGAACGATCTCATCGTTCTGTTCATTGGTCTTGAAACACTCTCTATTGCCGTTTATGTGCTCGCAGGTATGAATCTGCGTCGAGTGCAGTCTCAGGAATCAGGCCTCAAATACTTCGTTCTTGGTGCATTCTCTTCCGCCTTCCTGCTCTACGGCATTGCGATGCTTTATGGAGCAACTGGATCAACAAACTTTGTCGACATTCGTGAGTTCATGGCGACGGTTGTCCCGATCCACAACGGATTACTGCTTCTCGGACTCGTACTCGTGCTTGTCGGTCTGGCATTCAAGATCTCTGCCGTGCCATTCCACGCATGGAGCCCCGATGTTTATGACGGCGCTCCCACTCCAGCGACTGCATGGATGGCTGCCGGCGTGAAGGCTGCCGCAGTCGCGGGCCTCGTTCGGGTCTTCATGCTGACGTTCTCGAATTACGCCTCGACATGGAAACCCATCATGTACGTCTTGGCCATTTTGTCGATGGTCCTTGGCGCTGCGCTTGCGATCGTTCAGAGCAACGTGAAGCGGATGTTGGCCTATTCCTCGATCAGCCATGCGGGTTTCATTCTCATGGCGATTCAGGCGAACAGCGGAAACGGCATCACCGCGTCAGCGTTCTATGTCGCCGTCTACACCTTCATGGTGGCGGGCTCGTTCGGTGTGGCCGCCATTGTCGGCCGCAAAGGCGATGGAAACCACGAATTGTCTGATTATCAGGGCCTCGTTCGCTCGAATCCGTGGTTGGCGGGCTCATTCATCCTGTTGCTCTTAGCTCAGGCCGGTGTTCCCTTTACCGCTGGCTTCTTTGCCAAGTTCCTGGCGATTACCGCTGCCGCCGATGCTCATGCAGTGCCCTTGGCTCTGGTGGCCATGGTTTCGGCCGTCATTTCGGCATTCCTGTATCTGCGGATCATCGTGGCCATGTTCATGTCAGGTGGCGACGACGGTGTTGAGGATGTTCCCCGCGCAAACCGCCTCCGGGTTCCAATGGCCGCCGGACTGGCCATCGGTATCTGTGTTGTTGTTTCGGTCGTTTACGGTCTGTTCCCAGACCTCCTTCTACACAACGCTCGCGCCGCCACCCCGGCTGCGGTTCAGTTCGAGCGTCCCGCCACAGGGTCCACCACCGCCGGTGGCTGATCACACAAGATTGCACTGCTTTCTCTATGCGACAAGGATTTCATGCCGTGTTCGGCCTTTCTGTAATGTCCGTGAACAATGACTGAGTACTCCGATTTCGTCAGGCAGTACCTCACCGTTGTGATTTTCGCGGGCGTTGGTATTGGTCTTGGTGCCGGTCTGCTTGGCATTGGCAAGATCTTCCGCCCCACTCGTCCTCAAGAGCAGAAGTACCTGGTCTACGAGTCAGGGGTCGACCCGGTCGGTACGGGTTGGTCACAAAGCCAGATTCGCTATTACATCTATGCGCTGCTCTTCGTCATGTTCGATGTTGAAGCGGTCTTCATGTTCCCGTGGGCTACACGACTCGAGGCCTATGGTGTCTTTGGTCTGGTCGAGATGCTGATTTTTGTGGCGATCTTGGCGCTTGGTCTGCTCTATGCCTGGCGGAAGAAGGTGCTCCGATGGGCTTAGTTGAAAGTGGCAAGCTGCCCAAGCCGCTGGCCAAACTCCTCAACATTTCCCGTAAGTATTCGATTTGGGCCTACCAATGGGGTCTTGCGTGTTGCGCGATCGAAATGGGTGCGGCGTTCGCATCGCCGCGTTACGACGTCATGCGCCTTGGCGTGATCCCGTTCCCCGCGAGCCCGCGCCAAGCCGACCTTGTCGTGATCGCGGGCACAGTGACCGACAAACTTGCTCCCGCCGTTGTGCGTCTTTACGAGCAGATGCCCGATCCGAAGTACGTCATCTCAATGGGTTCCTGCGCCAATTGCGGCGGTCCTTACTGGGATAGCTACTCAGTGACCAAGGGTGTCGATCAGTTGATTCCGGTTGACGTTTACGTTCCTGGCTGCCCGCCACGTCCGGAAGCACTGCTTGAAGGAATCATCCTTCTTCAAGAACGCATTGCTCACGAGGACATGGCTGAGCGTTGGAAGGGTGGACCAATTGTCATCAGCTGAC
This sequence comes from Bifidobacterium breve, assembly GCA_945862505.1. Classification (GTDB taxonomy): domain Bacteria; phylum Actinomycetota; class Acidimicrobiia; order Acidimicrobiales; family Acidimicrobilacustridaceae; genus Acidimicrobilacustris. The sequence continues at coordinate 28,532 of CAMAYJ010000010.1, forward strand.
ACAGAAACGCCCGAAGAGGCAGCGCCCGCGACCGACGATGCGCGAGAAGCCGTTCTGGCCGAATTCACGGCGCGCCTCGGTGAAGGTGTTCTTGGTTCTCACATTCGCGTCGGTGACGATCTTTGGATCCGCGTCGAGCGCGCTCATTGGCTCGAAGCGGCCGAGGTCGCACAGTCGATGGGTTACCGATTCTTCGATTTTCTTTCTGCGATCGACTGGCTTCCTTCGCCGTTCGGTCGCGACATGGATGCGCAAGAAGACCTCGTTGTTGCGGGCACTCCGGCCAAGGAACCTGAAGCAATGGTGCAGGGCTACGCCGGTGGCGATACCCGTTTCCAACTTCTTGCTCGTTTGTACTCAATCAGCGCAGGAATGGGCATCACCTTCAAGTGTGATCTTCCCGACGACGACCTCACTGCGCCGACATGGTCAAACGTGTTTGCCGGTGCGAACTGGCACGAGCGTGAAGCGCGCGAAATGTTTGGCTTTTCGTTCGATGGCCATCCGAACATGATCAACATGTACTTGCCTGTCGATTTTGTGGGCAATCCGCTTCGTAAGGACTTTCCGTTGCTGGCTCGCCGGGTACGCCCGTGGCCCGGCATCGTTGACGTTGAACCAATGCCCGGTGTTGCCGATGAGGAAGGAGAGGGCGAATGACCGCTGTTAGTGATCCGCAATCTGTTGCTGCCCTCGTTGCCGAAGCGAACGACAACCGCGTGAACCTCGATTTCGAAACCGAGGGAATGACCCTCAACATGGGTCCGCAGCATCCCGCTACTCACGGAACGCTCCGCATCATCGCTCGCCTCGATGGCGAGCAGGTGATTTCTGCCGAACCGATGTGTGGCTACATGCATCGCGGCTACGAAAAACTCACCGAGGTTCGTACCTATCCGCAGATCAATGCGCTTATCAATCGCATCGACTGGCTCGGAAGTTTCGCCAATGAGGTTCCGTTCATCCTTGCGGCGGAGAAGTTGATGGATGTTGAAGCACCTCCTCGTGCGCAGTGGATACGCACAATTCTTTTTGAAATGTCGCGTGTTGCAAACATCTCCCTGTTCCTCGGTGACTTTGGTTTGCAGCTTGGCGGCATGACCGCTGGTTTCTATGCATTCCGTGATCGCGAATGGGTACTCAACCAGATCGAATCTGCAACCGGTGGTCGGTTCCACCCGAACTTCGATCGCATCGGTGGCCTGAAAGACGATCTGCCCAAGGGCTGGATCGAAGAGTCACATACGGCGATGGACAAACTTCTCGCTTTCTGCGACGAGATGGAAGACCTTCTCGTCGGCAACGAAATTTTCCAAGGCCGGACCCGCGGTATCGGCGTCATTCCAGCCGAGATCGCGCTTTCCTACGGCCTCTCCGGCGCCAACCTTCGCGCCTCCGGAGTCGACTGGGATCTTCGCCGCGACAATTGTCCGCCAGGACTTGTCTATGACAAGGCCGACTGGAAAGTCTGGACACATCCCGACGGCGATTGTTTCGCTCGCACCTGGGTCCGCCTTCAGGAAACTCGTGAAGCAGCAAAGATCGTGAAGCAATTGCTCGACACCATCCCAAGTGGTCCGGTTATGGCCAAGGTTCCGCGCATCATCAAGGTGCCTGCGGGCGAGGCCTACGTCGCGACCGAGAACCCTCTTGGCGAAATGGGTTACTACGTCGTGTCGAAGGGTGACCTCGTTCCCTTCCGCGTAAAGATCCGCTCGGCCTCGTTCAACAACATTTCCGTACTGCCATGGGTGGCCCGGGGCGCGTATGTCCCCGATCTCATCTCGATCCTCGGCAGCCTCTATTTCATTTTGGGTGACATCGACCGATGACACTTCTCCTTGCTTCGTTCGCGCCGCCGTATTGGCTTTCGACCCTCATCAAGGTCATCGTCATTAGCGCGGTCGTGCCTACTACTGCTCTGATTCTTGGCATGGTCTTCTTGTTCAAGATCATGTCGTGGATGCAAAGTCGTCTTGGACCGCAAGAAGCAGGCCCGCGCGGAACCCTGCAGCTCCTTGCCGACGGAGTGAAGTTCCTTCAAAAGGAAGACATTGCGCCGAATGGTGCCGATCTTTGGGTCTTCAAGGTCGCTCCGCTTGTTGTGCTGATGTCAACGCTCCTTCTCTATGTGGCGTTGCCGGCATCGATGCATCTTGTTGTTGCCGACCTCGACGTAGGCGTGTTCTTTGTGCTGGCTATTGCGTCGTTATCAGTCATTGGTGTGCTCATGGCTGGGTGGTCATCGGCGAGCAAGTACTCGCTCATGGGAGCGCTGCGTGCTGCTGGTCAGCTCATTGCGTATGAACTTCCAATGGTGCTCGCCGTCATCGGCGTGGTCATTCAAGCGGGCACGATGAGCCTGAATGGCATTGTTCTCGCTCAGAACGACGGTTCGATCTTTGGTTGGGGCGGAATCGGGTTCCCCTACATCCTCACCCAGTTCCTTGGCTTCTTTATCTTTATCGCCGCGGTGCAAGCCGAACTCACGCAGCCTCCGTTCGACATGCCCGTCGCCGAATCGGAAATCGTTTCCGGTTACCAGGTGGAATACACCGGATTCCGTTTCCTCATCTTCTTCTTGGCCGAATTCGCAACCGCCTTCGCCTTTGCCGCGATCGCAGCAGTGTTGTTCCTCGGCGGTTGGGCCGTCCCGTGGCTTCCCACCGAGAGCGATTGGTATTACGTGCTCGGCCCGATCGTTCTGTTCGCAAAGGTCATGATCGTCTCCTTCATCATCTTCTGGGTGCGCTTCACTTACCCACGTTTTCGTGAGGATCAGCTTCAGAGCCTCGCTTGGAAAGTCCTTATCCCGTTGGCCCTCGTAAACATTGTGGTCACTGCTGTGCTGAAGGTGGTGCTCTGATGCCTCCCAAGCCCAAGGTTCCAGGCCTCATTAAGGGTCTTGGCGTCACGTTCGGCGAGATGGTGAAAACCCTCAAAGACGGTCCGCAGACAACTCGCTATCCGCACGAGCGTGAAGAAGTCGCGCCGCGTGCTCGTGGTGTCATTGCGCTGCACGAAGAGAACTGCACCTCGTGCATGTTGTGCGCGCGTGAATGTCCCGATTGGTGCATCTTCATCGAGGCGCATAAGTACCTCGCTCCGCCTCGCCGTGAAGGCGGCAAGCCTCGTCAGAAGAATGAACTCGACCGTTTCGACATCGACTTTTCGCTCTGCATGTATTGCGGAATTTGTGTCGAGGTCTGCCCGTTCGATGCGCTGTTCTGGAGCCCGGAACACGAGTACTCCGAAGTCCGTATTGCCGATCTTCTTCACGACAAGAGCCGTCTCGATCAGTGGATGCAGACCGTTCCGGAATTTGAGGCCTACGAAGCTGGCGCTGAAACCAAGGTCAAGAAGGTTCCGCGCTGATGCTCGCCCTGCTCGTCGCTCAGAACATCGCGTTTTACATTATTGCCGCCCTGATGGTGGTCGGTGCTCTGCGCGTTGTTACCTGTAAGAACCTGATGCATGCCGCGTTGTGGCTTGTTCTTGTTCTTGCTGGGGCTGCTGCGCAGTACATCCTTCTGGCTTCCGAATTCGTTGCCATCACTCAGGTATTGGTGTACTTGGGTGCCATCATCGTGCTGTTCCTTTTCGGCGTCATGCTTACACGAGCTAAGACCGGCACTGACGAAGATCTCGACAATAAGAACTCTGCAAAGTTCATTGGCGGCGGAGTCGCTGTCCTGCTCCTTGGGCTGATGGGCTACTCACTCATCGACGGTTTCAAAGACACCGAGTTTGGCAACCTGATGGTGCAGCGCACCTCCGAGGTGAGCGATTCGATTTTCTCCACGTATTTGATTCCGTTTGAGGTTCTGTCGGTTCTGCTGCTTGCAGCTTTGATCGGCGCAATCGTGATTGCGAGGCGTGACTGATGTATCTGAACCAGTTCCTCCTCTTGGCCGCGATTCTTTTCTGCATCGGCGTGTATGGCGTGCTTGCCCGCAAGAACGGCGTGCTCGTTCTCATGTCGATTGAACTTATTCTCAATGCCGTGAATATCAACCTGGTTGCGTTCGGCGCTTATTGGAACGCCAACGACAACACGAATGTCTCAGGCCAGGTATTCGCACTCTTTGTGATCGCCGTCGCAGCGGCCGAGGTCGGAGTTGGCCTTGCACTCGTGCTTCTCATCTACCGGAACCGACAGAGCATCGATATCGATGATGTCGACATGTTGAAGGGCTGATCAACGTGTTCAACATGATCGACAAGGTTTGGATCATCCCCGCCCTCATGGCGTCATCGTTCCTCGTGATCCTTTTCTTCGGTAAACGCTGGGGCACCCGCGCCACCGCCGGAATCGGTATTGCCGCTGTCTCAATTTGTCTCATGCTTTCAGTAATCGTTGCTGGCAACTGGATCAGTCGCGTGAATCACCCGCCCGCTGGGGCCGCCTTAGCCGCAGAGGTTCTTCAAGCCAACGGCCTCACTCCGCAAACCGGCGAGAACATCGCCGGTGAAGTCAACGCCGAAACGCACGATTCAGGTGAGACCGTTGCTGCGGGTTCACACTCATCGACGAGCGAGGCCACCACCGAGGCGTCGGCTTCGGAGCATGGCGGCGAACACGAATCTGTTCCGCCGGTTGTTCGCACCGTTACCTGGTTCCAAATCGGCGGCATGGAATTCGAAATGGGCACGCTGGTCGACGGCCTCGCCGCCATGATGCTCATCACGGTTTGCATCATTTCGTTGCTCGTGCACATTTACTCAACTGAGTATCTGCACGGCGATGTTCGCTTCACTCACTACTATGCATTCCTGTCGTTGTTCACGGCGTCGATGCTCTTCTACGTCCTCAGCTCGAACACACTGCAAATGCTTGTGGGCTGGGAATTGGTGGGCGTCTGTTCATTTGGGCTGATTGGCCATTGGTGGGAAGAGAAGAAAAACACCGATGCTGCGCTCAAGGCGTTCCTCACGAACCGTGTTGGCGATATCGGCCTCATCCTTGGCGTCATCATCACGTTCTTTGCCGCAGGCGGAACAAGCTTCAACGTTCTCCACATCAACGAATACGCGCTGTCTCAGGGCGCGAACACCACGCTCCTTCTGCTAGGAGCGCTGTGTCTTTTCGGCGGCGTCACTTCAAAATCGGGCCAATTCCCGCTACACACGTGGTTACCCGACGCCATGGCCGGCCCCACGCCGGTGTCGGCACTTATTCACGCCGCGACCATGGTTGTCGCTGGCGTGTATCTAATCGCTCGTCTCTACGCAGTCTTCTTTTCTGGTCTCGCTATCGGCAGCAGCACGTTCCACTACGTGGCATTCATTGGTGGCTTCACCACCATCATCGGCGGACTGTTGGCATTCGTTCAGACCGACCTCAAAAAAGTGCTGGCCTACTCAACGATCTCGCAGCTCGGTTACATGGTCATGGCCCTCGGTGTTGGCGCCTGGACCGCTGGTGTGTTCCACCTCTTTACCCACGCGTTCTTCAAGGCGTGCTTGTTCCTCGGTGCTGGTTCGGTGAGTCACGCATGTCACCACACCTTTGATATGCGTGAAATGGGTGGTCTCCGCAAGAAGATGCCAGTCACGCATGCCACCTTCCTGATCGCCACACTCGCGCTTGCCGGCATCTTCCCGCTGGCGGGCTTCTGGTCGAAGGATGAAATTCTCGCTGGCTCTGCGAGCGGCCAAGACAACGCGTACACGATCATGTTGATCTTCGGTCTAATCACGGCGTTCCTTACTGCCGCATACATGGGTCGCGCCTACTGGATGACTTTCTGGGGCGATTACCGCGGTCACGCAAAGCCGCACGAATCACCGAAGGTCATCACCGTTCCGCTCATGATTCTTGCTGGATGTGCAGTGGTGTTGGGCTTCACGAACTTTCCCAAGTCGTTCTTCGGTTTCAAACTGCCTGGGAGCTTCACCACGAGGTTTGAACATTTTGTTGAACCCACGTTTGCCTTCCCGCCGATTCAGCATGCTCCATTCACCCCGTGGTTGGCGATTGCGTCAACGATTCTTGCGGCCGGTGGTTTGTTCGTCGCCTATCAATACTTCGAGAAGAACCGCGGCCCGCATGGCCTGACCTCGCGTAACAAGGTTGCCATGGCTGGTTACACATTCCTTGAGAACAAGTACTACCTCGACGAGCTCTACACCGGTGTTATCGCCGGCAGCACCAAGGGCCCACTCGCTCGTGCTGCAAATTGGTTCAATCAAAACATTCTCGATGGCATTATCAATGGCATCGGTCTTGGCGCTCGAAAGATCGCCGCAGTGGTGTACGTAGTTGCCGATCAGCTCATCATCGATGGTGCAGTAAACGGATCTGGTCAGGGTTCTGAAGGAGCAGGTCAACTGCTTCGGAAGATCCAGACCGGCAAGGTCCAGCAGTACGCCTCGATTCTCTTTGCCGGTGCGGTAGTCCTCGCCGGTGTACTCGTGTTCGTCGTCTAGGAGCCCAGGACAATTCGATGAAAGATTTCCTGAACAGTTGGGGTATCAGCCTGATGGTGTTCCTCCCCCTTGTGGGAGCGCTCGCCATGTTGGTCGTGCCCAAGGCCAAAGAGCAGTTCCACAAGGTCGTTGCACTCGCGGCAAGCCTCGTGGTCGGATTCATTGGAATCCTGCTCATGACCAACTTCGACTACGACGCGAGCGGAAGCTTGCAGTTCGTTATCGATAAGGCATGGATCCCGATCATTAATAGTCGGTACATCGTGGGCATCGACGGCATCTCGCTGCCGATGATCGCCCTCACGTTGCTCATCGTGCCGTTGTGCATCATCTATTCCTGGAATCGCTTCCCGGAGCCGAAGAATCCCAAAGCGTTCCTCATCCTCATCCTCATTCTGGAAACGGGAATGCTCGGAACGTTTGTCTCACAGGATCTCATCCTGTTCTTCGTCTTCTTCGAGGTTGTCCTTCTGCCGATGTACTTCATGATCGGCGTCTGGGGTGGCGAGAAGCGTCAGTACGCCTCGCTCAAGTTCTTCCTCTATACGTTGTTTGGTTCGGCGCTCATGATAGTCGCCTTCCTTGCGCTGTATTTCCTGTCTGACCCGATTGAAGTCGGCGGACAACTCATGCATTCGTTCGATATGCGCATCCTGCCGGAATTGGCAACAGGCATTTCAACGGGCGCCGCGCTCTGGATCTTTGGCGGCATGTTTATGGGCTTCGGCATCAAAGTGCCGATGTTCCCGTTCCACACGTGGTTGCCCGACGCGCACACCCAAGCGCCGACCGTTGGCTCAGTCATCCTTGCTGCAGTGCTCCTGAAGCTCGGAACCTACGGCTTCATCCGCATCGCCATTCCGATCCTTCCGAGTGCTGCTGAAAAGTGGGCGCCGTTTATCGGCCTACTTGCAGTCATCGGCATTATCTACGGAGCGTTGTGTTGTTTGGCGCAGTCCGACATGAAGCGACTGATTGCGTTCTCATCTGTCTCACACATGGGTTTTGTGATGCTCGGCATCGCCACGCTGACCACCTTTGGTTTCCAAGCCGCCATCTTTGGCATGGTTGCCCACGGTCTCATCACCGGCTTGCTCTTCTTTGTGGCTGGATCCACCAAGGATCGCTATCACACCCTCGATATTTCTCGCCTCGGCGGAATGCTCAAGTCCATGCCTCATATGGGCTGGATCCTCGGCTTCTCGGTGATGGCTTCGCTCGGTCTTCCCGGTTTGGCGGGCTTCTGGGGAGAATTCCCAGCGATCTTGTCTGCTTACAACCCCGGCCTTGGTCTGAACGTTGCCTTCTTCCGTGTACTCATGGTGATCGCTGCGGTCGGCACTGTGTTGGCAGCTTCGTACTTGCTGTGGATGTATCAGCGAGTGGGCTTCGGCGTGCCGACGAAGGAATACGAAGACGATCCGCACCTGCACGACGTCACATTCACTGAGTGGTTGGCCTGGACGCCAATTCTCGTGCTCATCGTTGTGCTCGGCTTCATGCCCAACATCATTTTCAAGGTCACCGATGGTGCAGTTGAGCGCACAATTGCGATCGTGAACGGGCTCGGAGGCTGATCCGTTGCTCGCCCAGTTGCTGACTTTCGCCTGGAACGCACCCAGCATCGACTACCACGCCCTCGCGCCCGAAATCATCGTGGCCGTGACCATCGTGGTGTTGATTCTCCTCGACGCGTTCACTGGCGAGCGCTCGCGATGGGCGTCGTCATCGGTTGCCGGTATCGGTCTGCTGGTGGCACTCATCCCGATCGCAACGCTTGCGTACGACGGAGTAAACCGGGTGATGTTCGGTGGCGGATTCGTCGTCGACAACTACGCGCTCATTCTGCAGGCGTTGTTCCTCGTAGCTGGTTATATCGTGATTTTGCTCTCGACGAACTACATCGCCGAAGGGGACTATCACGAGGGCGAGTACTACACCCTCCTTCTTTCTTCGATCCTCGGCATGATGGTCATGGCCTCAGCTCGTGATCTCATCAGCATCTTTATTGCCCTCGAACTCGTCTCCATCCCGGCCTACATGTTGGCGGCATGGCGGAAGCGTGATCAGAAGAGCAATGAAGCGGGTTTGAAGTACTACCTCATGGGCGTTTTCGCTTCGGCGATTCTGCTTTACGGCATGTCGCTGATTTTTGGAATCACGGGTTCGACGCTGCTTGTTGACATCGGGGCGGAACTTGGTTCCTACGTTTCCTCGCAACCCATCATCACGCTGGGAATCGCGTTCGTGCTCATCGGCTTTGCCTTCAAGGTGTCTGCGGTGCCGTTCCATCAGTGGGCGCCCGATACCTACGAAGGTGCGCCCACTCCGGTCACGTCGTTCCTTGCGGTTGCTTCGAAGGCAGCAGGTTTTGTCGCCATCCTCAACGTTCTCTTCATTGGCTTCTACGAGCGCCACGACGTCTGGGAACCGCTCATGTGGGTGCTTGCCGCGCTTTCCATGACCGTGGGAAATCTCATTGCACTTCGGCAGACCAATGTGGTGCGCATGCTGGCCTACTCGGGCATCGCTCAGGCCGGTTACATCCTTGCTCCGCTTGCCGTTGCTGGAGCCACTCTCGGCACAGGAAGCGAAGCACTCCGGTCCATCGTGGTGTATCTGCTTATCTACGCAGGCATGAACCTCGGTGCATTTGCTGTGGTGCTTGCCGTGGCGCGCAAGACCCGCTCTGGTGACATCAAGAGCTTTGGCGGACTGTTCTCGTATGCACCCGCACTCACGGTGTGCATGACGATTTTCCTCTTCTCCCTCGCGGGCATTCCGCCGGCAGCGGGTTGGTTCGCGAAACTTTCAATCTTCAGTTCGTTAGCTTCGGCCGGAAGCGCATCGGGTTACGTTCTCGCTGTCATCGTCGGTCTGAACTCGGTGATCGCATTCGGTTACTACGGCCGTCTGATTCGTGTCATGTGGATGGACGAGGCTCCCGATGGCGATCGCACGCCAATCAAGGTGCCAGCCTCGCTTTCGTTCGCACTCATCATCACGGTTGCCGTCACCCTCGTATGGGGTGTGTTCCCGGGTGCACTTACGCACTTCACCGACCAGGTCAACCTTTTCTCATTGCTGCGCTGAACCACTGCGGTTCGCGTTGCGCTGAACGATCATGACCGACGAGTTCCGATCTCGGTCTCCAGTCGGAACAACGTTGTCATTTGCGCAGTACATGGACATTGCGCTCTATGCCGAGTCTGTTGGCTTCTACTCAACGGTTGGTCGTGCTGGTCGTCGTGGTGACTTTCTTACCAGTCCCGAAGTCGGCCCTTTGTTTGGCGCGTTGATTGCTCGACGACTCGACGAGGAATGGTTGGCACTCGGTTCTCCCGAAACCTTTGTCGTTGTTGAGTTCGGAGCGGGGCCGGGAACGCTCGCTCGCTCGATTGCGTTCGCAGGACCAGAATGCGCGCCAGCACTTCGCTACCTAATGGTGGAACGTTCTGCAGAACAACGCGCACTGCATGCTGAACACCTTGAAGGATGGATGGGCGACTTCGACGCTGCAGGTGTTGAAACGTTCGTGAGCGGCGTCGGTCCCGGCCCGAAGTTCGCCTCAAGCCCGATCGCACCGTATGGAATTACTGGCGTCATTCTGGCCAATGAACTGCTCGACAATCTGGCCTTCGACATCGTTCGACACGATGGTGCAGGAAACTTCGAACGACTCGACGTCCATCACACCGGAGAGGGTCTTGAGTTTGCGGTTGCTCCAACCGAGGTTCCCGCGTCACTTGCCCCTGTGTTGTTCTCGGCTCCGGCGGGGGAGTGGATGCCGCTCCAGGAACATGCGGTGCGGTGGCTTATGGAAGCGGTCGATCGACTCGAACGTGGTGTGGTGATTGTCATTGACTACGGCGCAACAACCGCAGAGATCGCTGCTCGTGTGGAAATGGGCTGGCTCCGGACATTCGTTGGGCAAGAGCGCGGTGGGCACCCACTTGATACTCCTGGAAGTTGTGACATCACCGCCGATGTTGCTGTCGACCAACTTGCGACCGCAGTCCGACCAACGGTCATCACTACGCAACGACAGTTCCTCGAACGGTTAGGCATTTCACATCTTGTCGAAGAAGGTCGCCAAATCTGGATCGAAAAAGCGTCGGCCCCTGATGTCGAGGCACTGCGAGCCCGAAGTCGGATAGGCGAGGCCGAGGCGCTTCTTGAATCGGGCGGTTTGGGTGATTTTGTCGTTCTTGAATGGACCATCGGAATGGCGGAGGCGCCCGAGGGGTCACCAGAGAACCTTCGGTAGGATGACCAACGCAAAGGGCGATCGTTCGCCCACCGTTTACGGGGAGTGTCATGACTGAACCGACGATTGAGGACTATCTCCACGAGAACCGCTTGTTTCCTCCGTCACCGGAGTTCAAGGCAAATGCGCTGACGTCCGACGATTCGCTCTATCGCGAGGCCGATGCTGATTACGAAGCGTTCTGGGCGCGCCAGGCTCGCGAACTACTCACGTGGAACTCTGATTTCACCACCACTCTTGAGTGGGAGCTCCCGTTTGCAAAGTGGTTTGTTGGCGGAACCCTGAACGTTTCTGAAAATTGTCTCGACCGTCACGTGGCCAATGGGATTGGCGATCGCGTCGCCTATCACTGGGAAGGCGAACCGGGGGACACGAGAACTATTACTTACGCCGATCTTCTTGAAGAAGTAAAGAAGTTCGCCAATGTGCTTAAAGGTCTTGGACTCAAGAAGGGCGATCGAGTCGCTATCTATATGCCGATGATCCCGGAACTCCCGGTGGCGATGTTGGCGTGCACTCGGATTGGTGTTGCTCATTCGGTTATTTTCGGTGGCTTCTCGCCCGATTCGATTATTGATCGCGTTCAAGATGGCGAATGCAAAGTCGTTATCACTGCCGACGGTGGCTACCGACGCGGTGCGGCATCACTACTGAAGCCCAATGTTGACGATGCCGTGGGTTCGTGCCCATCAGTTACTGATGTTGTCGTTGTGCAACGCACCAACTCCGACGTCACGATGGTGGAAGGTCGCGACCACTGGTACCACGACCTCATGGGAACAGCATCGGCCGATTGCCCAGCAGAGCCGATGGATTCCGAGCAGTTGTTGTATCTGCTTTACACCTCAGGAACCACGGCCAAGCCCAAGGGCATCATGCACACCACCGGCGGTTATCTGACGCAGGTCGCGTTTACCTACAAGTACGTCTTTGATCTCAAGCCCGAAACCGATATCTATTGGTGCTCTGCTGATATTGGCTGGGTGACAGGTCACAGTTACATCGTTTACGGACCTCTTGTGAACGGTGCAACGTCGGTGCTGTATGAAGGCACTCCCGATACGCCGGGCAAAGATCGCATGTGGGACATCATTGAGCGTTACGGCGTCACGCAGCTTTACACCGCGCCCACTGCTATTCGTACGTTCATGAAGTGGGGAGAACAAGAGCCCCAGAAACACGATCTCTCGTCGCTTCGTTTGCTGGGTTCGGTTGGTGAATCGATCAATCCAGAAGCGTGGATGTGGTACTACGAACACATCGGTTCAAGCTGTTGTCCGATCGTTGATACATGGTGGCAGACCGAAACTGGCGGCCAAATGATTACGCCGCTTCCTGGCGTTACCACCCTCAAACCTGGCTCTGCGTGCATGGCATTGCCGGGGATTGGCGTTGAAGTTGTCGACGAGGAAGGCCACACCATTGAACATGGTGGTGGTTACCTGACTCTGACGCGTCCGTGGCCATCGATGCTGCGCGGTATCTGGGGCGACCCCGAGCGTTACAAAGACACCTATTGGAGTCGTTATCCCGGTCGTTATTTCGCTGGCGATGGCGCCAAGATCGATGAAGACGGCTATCTCTGGTTGCTGGGTCGCGTCGATGACGTCATGAATGTTTCGGGCCACCGAATTTCCACCACCGAGGTTGAAAGCGCGCTTGTCGATCACACGTCTGTCGCGGAAGCTGCTGTTGTTGGAGCGACCGACGATCTCACTGGGCAAGCCATTGTTGGTTACGTCATTGTGCGCGGGGGAGTGGTGGCCGACGATGCACTGGTTGATGAATTGCGCTCTCACGTAGCGACCAAGATCGGGCCCACCGCGCGTCCGAAGCGCGTCATCATTGTTCCTGATCTCCCGAAAACCCGAAGCGGAAAAATCATGCGTCGTTTGCTGCGCGACATCGCCGATGGCCACGAATTGGGCGACACCACAACCTTGGCCGACCCATCCGTTGTCGACGCCATTCGCGAAAGCGCGTTGCACGGTCCGGGTAGCGGCAAGTGACCGCTCCCGAGAACTGGTGCTGGCGTGAAGGGCCGGTCGCTCCTGGCCCCAGCGTGGTCTTCGACATGGATGGTGTGCTGTCGAACGCCAGTGACCGCCAGCATCACATTGCTAATCGTGACTGGGACGCATTTTTCGAAGCGTGTGGCGAGGACGAGGTCATTCATGAACTATCACGATTACTCAGTCTTTTAGCGCCTGATCTTCATGTGGTCCTACTGACCGCACGACCATTGCGCGTGCAACCGCAAACGCTTGAATGGCTTGCTCGCCATGACTTACGTTGGGATCTGTTGTGTATGCGTCCTGATCGATCCGGACTAGAAGCCTGGCAATTCAAACAGCAGACTGTCGGTGAATTACGCGAATTCGGACTCGATCTCAAACTCGCGTTCGAAGACGACCGAAAGAACGCCGACATGTTCCACGGCGAAGGAATCCCGTGCGTGTACATCCACTCGGGGTACTACGAGTAAGACGCGTGTTAGTCGCGGAAGTTTTCGAACTGCAGAGGGATCTCGAGATCGACCTCTTTGAGCCCGGCGATGACGGCCTGAAGATCGTCACGCTTCTTTCCAGTGACGCGAACCTGTTCGCCTTGGGTCTGTGATGACACACCCTTGAGGCCGAGTTCCTTGATTGCCTTGTTGACGGCCTTGGCCTTTTCGCTGGAAATGCCCGCAACGATTTTGATGGTTTGGCGAACGGTGCTGCTTGCAGCGTCTTCGACTTTGCCGTAGTCGAGGGACTTGAGCGATACCTTCCGCTTGACCAACTTCTCTTCAAGAACCTGGCGAACGGCATTGAGCCGATCGGGACTTGCCGACTTCATCTCGATGGAGAGTTCTTTGTATTCGACCGATGAGTTGGTGTTCTTGAAATCAAAGCGAGTGGTGAGTTCACGTGACGCCTGGTCGACGGCATTACGAACTTCCTGCTCATCGACCTCGGACACAACATCGAAGCTCGGCATGGATTTCCTCGTTTCGACCGATCGCCCGGGGGCGAAGGTGAGTGGGTTCCAGCCGGCAGCCCCGCCCGATGGGCGGGGGCCGGATGGTGGGCCGGGATGGATTCGAACCATCGAAGGCAGAACCGACGGGTTTACAGCCCGTTCCCTTTGGCCACTCGGGCACCGACCCTGAAGGGGGAAACCATAGCGGAGCGCTGACTGCCCTCCGAAAGTGCCGGATTGGCCTCAGAGCATCCGCTGCATGATGACAACATCGAGCCACTTGCCAAATTTTCGGCCGACTTCCCGTTCGGTACCGACGATTTCGAAGTCGAGAGAACTATGCAGGCCGATCGAGGCGTCGTGGCCGCCGACGATTCGGGCCATCACGGCATGAAAGCCCCGGGTAGCGGCAATGTCGAGAATCTCGGCCAAAAGGGCTCGGGCCACGCCTCGGTCCCGGAAGTCGGCATGGACGTAGACCGAATCTTCAACAGTGGTGGCATAGGCCGGGCGGTCTCGGTAGGGCGAGAGCGAGGCGAAGCCCACGACCTGGCCATCGATTTCGGCCACAACCACGGCCATTGCGCCGGAACGCTGGTCGAGCCAGGCCAATTGGTCGTCGAGCGACCGGGGGACAAGATCAAAGGTCACCGTGGAACCGGTGACCTCGATGTTGTAGATCTCACGGGTCGCTTCGGCATCTTCGGGGCAGGCGAGACGTAGGTTCACACCGGTCACCGTACCGGCGGCTCCGGTCGTGAGTTGGGAATCCCCTGTGGGGCGTGCCAAGATAACGCCTCCTTTGTCGGGCTTGCCCGACGCGCCCCCTTAGCTCAGTCGGCAGAGCGTTTCCATGGTAAGGAAAAGGTCGACAGTTCGATTCTGTCAGGGGGCTCTGTGCCGGAGGGGCTCTCGCCCGACCGGCCGCCATGTCGGCGTAGCTCAGCTGGTCAGAGCACTCGGCTCATAATCGAGTGGTCGTCGGTTCAAGTCCGACCGCCGACACCAATCGGGACTTCGGTTCCCACTCGGTGCAAAATGCAGGAAATCCGCACCAACCGCACTACCAAGTTCGCACTACCGAAGTCAGACGTACAAATCCAACACGTACTAATACAGGCAATGGCCACGAAAGGCACCAGGAGAAATCATGGCACGCGAGAAGTTTGAGCGGACTAAGCCCCACGCGAATGTGGGCACGATGGGTCATATCGATCATGGTAAGACCACGTTGACCGCGGCGATCACGAAGGTGTTGGCCGATGCGGATCCGACGAATAATTCGTTTACGGAGTTCGCGAATATTGATAAGGCGCCGGAAGAGCG
>CAMAYJ010000011.1 GCA_945862505.1 Bifidobacterium breve
CCGTCGGCGAACAACGTTGAGCCGCCGCGATAGGTGAAGCCAACGAGGTCGTACGCGCCGGCCAGTCCATCAATTTCTCGTTCGGCAAGGCCAGGAATGGAGATCACACCGTCGTTGAGTTCGCGAACCCACGAACCAAATCGCAAGCGATCAACAGACTCAACGCGTTTGCGTGCCGCGTCTCGTTCGTCGGGTTCGCGCGACATCACACCGGGCTCCACCGGACATGTATCGATGCATACGGCAACAGGGGGAGCACCACTACACAGCAGACGGTTGGCTTCAAATGACGCGCGGTGCAAAGTCAGCAGCATCTCGAGGAACTTTCCGGGATCGCTTTTGTAGGGCGGTCGACTGCCGATGAGGTGCCCCTCAAGGGCTCGTGTGTACGGGTCGAGAATTGGCACCCACGCGGCAACAAGATGACCAAAGGTTTCTGCGACGCGATCAACATGGCGAGGCCAGGTGAGGCGAAGGCCGTCGCTGTCGTCGAAACCGCGCTGATCTTCGGAAAACCAACCCGGAAGCGGGCCATCGTGCAGCACCGCCCAAACATCGATGCCGGCGGCTCGGGCGACTGTCAGAACATCGGTGATGTGATCGACGGCATCGCTGTCCCAATGGCCAGGGCGGGGTTCGAGCCGTGACCAATCGAGTGTCCACCGCATGGTGGGAATGCCGGCCTCGGCCAGCATCGGCAGGTCAGAGCGGTAGTCGAATCCGAAACCGCTGCCAATCATGGAATCGGGGAGGGTGCCCTCGGCAGTGAGAGTCGACCAATCGCTGCGATCTGACAGCCCTTCAGAGCCGGCAGCGGTTGTAGCGATGCCCCAAAGGGCTGGGTCGGTCATACCTGCAGTATTCCCGGTACGGTGCCTCTATGGGCAGAGCCAATCGGGTTCAGTACTCGCGGTGGGATGGCACACAGGTCGGATTCGATCTCGATGCCACCGACATCTTCGACGAAATCACTGACGATCTGCTGTATCACGGCGATATCAACGCCGCGCTACGTCGGATGATGCAAGAGGGTTTCGACTCCGACAACGGCGAGCGCATGAAGGGCTTGCGAGAAATGATGGACGAGCTCCGACGCAAGCGTCGTGAAACGCTCGAAAGTCATGACCTCGGTGGCATTTACGACGAAATCGCGAAAGAACTCCGAGAAGTCGTTGAGACTGAACGCGAGGCAATCGATGAACTCGCGCAAGAAGCGCGCGATTCCGGCGACGCCCGTCGTCAAGAACTCACCGACCAAGTTGCGACAGAACGGCACCTGTCGCTCGACCTGATGTCGCAAGATCTTGCCGGCATGGTGCGCGATCTGCAGAACCATGACTTCACATCGTCTGAAGCGCGCGAGAAGTTCGAGGAACTCGTCGAGAAACTGCGCGAGCAACTCATGCAGCAGTACGTCGATCAAATGTCGGGAGCGGTCGAGAACATGTCGCCCGAAGACATGGCCCGCATGAAAGACATGTTCGCTGAACTCAATCACATGCTCGAACAGCGTCAGAACGGCGAAGAGCCCGATTTCGACGGCTTCATGGAGAAGTTCGGCGACTTCTTCCCAGAAAACCCGCAGAACCTTGATGAATTGCTTGAGATCATGGCGGCCCGCATGGCTGCCGCTCAGGCGATGATGAACTCAATGACGCCTGAGCAGCGGGCTCAGATGCAGTCGTTGTCCGATCAGTTGCTCGAAGATATGGACCTTCGTTGGCAAATGGATCAACTCGGTCAGAACTTGGCTCAAGCATTTCCTGATCTCAACTGGAATCGTCGTTACGAATTCTCCGGGGACGAACCGCTCAGCATGGCTGATGCCAATCAGATGCTTCAGGAACTTGGCGATATCGATCAGCTTGAAAACTTGTTGAAGGGTGCGGCGAATCCCGGCGCACTTGCCGAAGTTGATCTCGATCGTGCTCGCGAGCTTCTTGGTGACGACGCAGCCCGCAGTCTCGAACAAATGGCGGAACTCTCACGCCGCCTTGAAGAGTCGGGGCTCGTCGAAAACAAAGAAGGAAAGCTCGAACTCACGCCGCGCGGCATTCGCCAGCTTGGTCAAAATGCGCTTGACGAGTTGTTCAACAAACTCGATATGGACAAAGCCGGGCAGCACGAAATCGCGCGCATCGGGGTTGGCCATGAACGCGACCACTCCACCAAGCCCTACGAGTTCGGTGATCCGTTCAACCTCGACATTGGCCGGACAGTTCGTAACGCCATTTTCCGCAGTGGCGCCGGAACGCCTGTGCAGCTCACGCCTGAGGACTTCGAGGTCGAGCGCACCGAACATCTGGTTCGTTCAAGCACCGTTCTTATGGTCGATCTTTCGCTTTCGATGCCGATGCGAGGGAACTTCCTGCCGGCCAAGAAGGTCACGATGGCGCTCCACGCGCTCATCACCTCGAAATATCCCCGCGACTACCTCGGCCTTGTTGGCTTCAGTCGTACGGCTGCGGAACTCAAAGCTGAGCAGTTGCCCGAGGTTTCATGGGACTTTGACTACGGCACCAACATGCACGAGGGCCTCATGATCGCCCGACGCTTGCTGGCGAAGCAGTCCGGTACCAAGCAGATCATCATGATCACCGATGGCGAACCCACCGCCCACGTGATGGCGAACGGTCAGATTTTCTTCGACTATCCGACCCGGCCCGAGACCCGTGACGCCACGCTGCGTCAGGTGATGCTGTGTTCCAAAGAGGACATCGTCATCAACACCTTCATGCTCGACCCGAATCCGTACCTCAGTGAGTTCGTCGAAAAGATGAGCCAGTTGAACGGCGGAAGGGCGTTTTTTACCACCCCAGAGAACCTGGGCGACTATGTGTTGGTCGACTTTTTGAACAACAAACGAGAGATGCTTCGAGGGCGTCGAGCCGGCTGAAATCCCTTGTGGCCCTAAGCCTTTTCTGGCATTCAGGGAAATTCTCGTCAATTTTTTGCGGCCGGGAAAATTGGCGAAACCGAGGAAAACCGGGCTGTTTTCGCAGGTGAGGGGTTTTTTTCGTCTGCCGAATGGCCCATATGTCGCCCCGAAACCTAGATCCCCCTTGCGTTTGTGCCACTGACGGGGCAGAATCACGCCGGTGTAATTACACCCATGGAGCACCGGCGCTCCGGGGGAAGCTGCTCGAGTCCAGGAGGACCCAAAGCATGCCGCAATCGATCTCTCTCACAAACGCACAGAACTCGGCACCGGCCGATCTCGATGGCGAAGACAAGTCATGGCAGGACATGGCGAACTGTCTCGGCGTCGACCCCGACCTGTTCTTCCCCGAGCGCGGTGCATCCACCCGCGAGGCCAAAGAGGTCTGCAAGGGCTGTGTCGTGCGTGACGATTGTCTCGAATACGCGCTCGCCAATGGCGAGAAGTTCGGCATCTGGGGTGGCATGAGCGAGCGTGAGCGTCGCCGTATCCGTCGCCAGCGTGCATTGGCCCGTGCCGCAGCAGCAGCGCCGGCTCGCACCGCAACTGCCTAAGTAGCCCTGCCGATCGTTCGCTATCGGCCTATTGGCCAAGCGTTAGCGATCTAACCGGTACTCAATCGTTGTGTCGATTGAAAGATTGAGTTGTTCCCATCGTTTCGGTTCCACCGTTTCGAGAACGGCTCGGGGAAGTAAACCAACAAGTTCGGCGCGTTCGATCTTGGCGGATGCGGCCACGATGTCGTAGATCTCTGCCGGGCCAACGTGTAGCGGGTCAATCAGATTCATCGACACCTGAACTTGGTCGCCGACCTGCAGACCTAACGCCCGCACGCCTGGACCTCGGACCGAAGTAGCGAGTGTCTTGGCCTGTTCGAGGTCTGCCGAGGAAAGCCAAAGATTCCATGCCAGTAAGGGGTTTCTGGCCCCGACGGCGACTGCTCCGGCAGTTAGGTGCGGTTCAGGTGGGCCGAAGTCGGGCCGGATTGTTGTGAATGCACCGCGACGAACTTCGGGCAGCGTTCGTTCCGGCCCGTAGAGAAAGACGGGGACGCGGAGGTCATCGGCGATCCACCACGCGGTTGCATCGCGCGCAGTGAGAGCGTCGTCGAACGTGGAACCTTCAAGCGGCACAAACGGCACGACGTCGACCACACCAATTCGCGGATGGACGCCTGCGTGTGAACGAAGATCGAGCCGCTGCACTGCGGCGCGGATGATGGCCGGGGGAGCGGCTACTCCGATCACTGTGAGTACCGACCTGTTGTGATCGGGGTCGCAATGCACGTCAAGAAGGTCATTGCCCGCAGCGAGCGCGATTTCCTCGATGAGGTCGAGGTCGCGGCCTTCGCTGATGTTGATGACGCACTCAATCACGGTTGATCACGAACGCGATCCTGCCCCATCCGTCTCCGGGAGGTGAAGATGAACGGGGCAGGTCTTGGTTGGCAGGGCTGATGACTGGATGTGATCAGATCGTGATCAGGTGACTCGGGGTGCGTCGGCCCCTGAGCATTCGGCGTCGCTGTCGTTCGGAGGTTCCGCCCCACACGCCGTGGTCGATGCGGTTGTCGAGGGCGTAGTTCAGGCATTCGCCAACTACCGGGCAGGTGGCGCAAATGCGCTTGGCTACCTCAACGCCGACCCCATCGCTGGGAAAGAAGGTGGAGGGGGGATGGTCTTTGCAGTTGCCGTCATTCATCCATGGGGTGGGGGTTTCCATGCCGGGGACCATACGGAGGAGGGGCGAAAGCGGGGGTAAGGCGAACCCCCGATTTCGTTTAAGTGAATCCTTTCCGCAGTCCCGTACCCGTTGGGGAGCCCTTAGTGACTCGCCGCTAGGCTGGGAAATCTTGCGGGGTCGCTCATGACCCTCATATGACGAAAGTGCAGTGCAGCCATGTCCATGCCCGAAATCGTGTCCGACCAGCCGCCCCGTGGCCATGTCCGAGTGATCTACCTTGGCCCGGTCGCCCCGCACTGGGATGTTCAAGGCGATTCCGAGGTCCGTGGCCTTGTCGATGAGTTCCGTAATCGCGTGATGGCTCGCCTTCTCCTTCTCCCGCCGCATGACCCGCAATTTCGTCGCAACAAAGAGCGTGTTGCGCGTGATGCCGAGCGCGAGAACCTCGTGCTTGTCTGGGACCTCGGCCTTCCCGAAGAGTGAACACACGGCTCGGGGTGTCGCGCCCGGTCGTGCACCTCACGCCTGCCGAGCTTTCTGCATCGCCAGAGCGATTTCTTAATCGCGAACTTTCTTGGCTCGATTTCGACGCTCGCGTTCTCGCGCTCGCGTCGAATCCCGACGTTCCACTTCTTGAGCGGACAAAGTTCGTCGCAATTTTTGCGCAGAACCTCGATGAGTTTTTTCAGGTTCGGGTTGCGGGTCTGAAAGATCAAGTTGCCGCTGGCCTTGGAAAGTTGACGGCCGATGGCCTTACGGCCGCGCAGCAATTGCGCGAGATTCATGAACGTATTTCGATGCTGGTTTCACAAGCTGAAACGGTCTTTGTCGATGAATTGGTTCCGGTACTTGCGAGTGCCGGCATCGTGTTCTCGAGTTACGAGGATCTCGATGCTGACGACCGCTCCTTCCTTGAAACTGTTTTTGAGGAGCGGATCTTCCCGGTTCTCACGCCATTGGCCGTCGATCCCGGGCATCCATTTCCCTATATCTCTGACTTATCGTTGAATCTCGCTGTGGTCGTGAACGATCTAGTAACGGGTGAACATCGGTTTGCGCGCGTGAAGGTGCCGAATCTGCTTCCGCGGTTTGTGGTCATGCCAGACGGTGAGCGCTTTATTCCTCTTGAGCAGGTCATTGCTTCGCATCTTGGCGTGCTCTTCCCGGGCATGGAACCGGGAACCCATTACGCATTTCGAGTCACGCGTAATGCCGACCTCACGGTCGAAGAAGAAGAAGCCGATGATCTTCTCGAAACTATTGAATTGGAGTTGCGTCGCCGACGTTTTGGTCGCGCAGTGCGGCTTGAGATTGATGCGAATGCATCACAGGAAATCCTTGAACTTCTCACCGAGGAACTTGATCTCCAAGACAGCGATATTTATCGATTCAGCGGGCCTTTGGATTTGGGCGGACTTTCTGGTCTCATGACCCTTGATCGTCCTGATCTCAAAGATGAACCGTGGGCGCCCATTACCCAACCTCGCTTGACCAGCACCGACCCTGACGAGCCAGTCGACTTCTTTTCTGTCATTCGTGACCGAGATGTTCTGGTGCATCACCCATATGAGTCGTTTTCGACTTCAGTCGAAGAGTTCATCCGGCAAGCGTCCTACGACCCAGCGGTGCTTGCCATCAAACTGACGCTCTATCGCACGTCTTCTGATACGTCGATCATCGAATCACTGGTGCGTGCCGCCGAACGCGGCAAACAGGTGGCAGCACTTGTCGAACTGAAAGCTCGTTTCGACGAAAAGAAGAACATTGGCTGGGCGAAAGAGCTTGAAAAAGCCGGCGTGCACGTGATCTATGGCCTTATGGGGCTGAAGATCCACACCAAGACAACGCTGGTGGTTCGTGAAGAGCACGATGGCATTCGCCGCTACAGCCATATCGGAACCGGCAACTACAACCCGAAGACCGCGCGTCTCTATGAAGACATTGGTCTCCTCACGGCTGACCCTGCGGTGGGTTCCGATCTCACGCAGTTATTCAATCTCCTGACTGGGTTTGCCCGTGATCCAGAATTCTCGAAGCTTCTCATTGCGCCATCAAGAGTCCGTCCTGGCATCGCTGAACTAATCGCGAACGAAGCTGCACTCGGTTCCAATGGCCACATCGTTCTCAAGATGAACAGCCTCGTCGATGCTGCACTCATCGATTCGTTGTACGCCGCATCGCAAGCCGGAACTCGAGTCGATCTCATTGTCCGAGGTATTTGCTGCCTTCGTCCAGGAGTACCGGGACTTTCAGAGAACATCAACGTTCGTTCGATTGTCGGTCGTTTCCTCGAACACTCGCGGATCTACTACTTCGCTCACGGCGCCGACGGTGCGCCGGTCTACTACATCGGGTCCGCCGATCTCATGCCGCGAAACCTTGATCGTCGTGTCGAAGCGCTCGTTCCCGTTGAAGACTCTCAACTGAAGGATCGGCTTCAGCAAATTCTCGATGTGAACCTTGAGGACGATCACTTGGCGTGGGGATTGGGCCCAGACACGATGTGGAATCGAGTCGTCGCTTCTGATGGAAATTCGGGCAGTTTCGATACCCATCGTCGCTTCCAAGCGCTAGCGCTTGAACCTCGCAACTGAACGGTGGCTGGTTCTCGAGAGACGCACGAAAACAACGACCAAGCAGACGTGATTGCGATTTTTGACGTGCGTGCCGCCGGAGGCGTGATCTCTCGAGACGCCGGTACTGATCTCGAACTCTTGATTGTGCATCGCCCTCGTTATGACGATTGGACCTTTCCTAAAGGCAAAGCCGAATCGGATGAAACCGATGAGCAAACGGCGCACCGTGAAGTACTTGAGGAAACGGGCTTCGATTGTGAACTCGGCGAAGAACTGCCTTCAGTGACCTATCGCGACCATAAGAACCGATCAAAGATCGTTCGCTATTGGGAGATGACAATTCGTTCGGGTGTCTTCGAAGCGAACGACGAGGTTGATGTTCTTGAATGGGTGAGCGCCGCCGAAGCGGGGGATCGCCTTACCTATGACCACGACGTCGATGTGCTGTCGGCATTTCTCACCTTGGTGGCGGAACGCTGAGCGCACCGAACCAATAGGTGAGGCAGGATCCAATCAGGCAGTGAGTTCGGTGATCAGTTCGCGAACGCGTCGCTCGATTTCATCACGAATCGGACGCACAGATTTGACGCCTTGGCCGGCAGGATCTTCAAGCACCCAATCGAGGTAGCGAACGCCCGGAAAGAACGGGCAGTTATCGCCGCACCCCATGGTGATGACGACGTCGCATCGTTCAACAACTTGAGCATCAAGAATCTTCGGGTGCGCACCGCGTTCGACGAGATCGATGCCGACCTCGTTCATGGCCTCGATCACGGCAGGGTTAAGTGTGTTCGCAGGTGCACTTCCGGCGGAAAGCACTTCGATGCGATCGCCGGCGAGGTGGTCGAGAAATCCAGCCGCCATTTGCGATCGGCCGGCGTTGTGGACACAAACGAATAGGACAGTGGGTTTTGTTGTTGTCATTTGTCTTCCTCGTGCTTCATGAGTAGTTCATCGGCAAACTCGTCAACATCGGGGAACACGATGCGGATGGCGACAAGGGCAAGGGCCATTCCGATGAACTGGGCGATAATGAACCCCGGTGCTGACTCTGGCGCGATGCCTGCAAAAGAGTCAGAAAGGCTGCGCCCGATAGTGATAGCTGGATTGGCGAAGCTCGTTGACGAAGTAAAGAAGTAGGCCGCCGTGATGTAGCCAGCAACGACGAACGGGGCGAGTGTCGACTTTCCCGATCGGACGACACCAAAGATCACGAGAAGCAGGCCGAGAGTGGCGACGATTTCACCAAGCCATAGTCCGCCGCCAGATCGGGTTTTCGTCGAGATGTCGATGGCGGTGAGGCCGAACATGAGGTTCGCAACCATGACGCCCACGATCATCCCGAAGATTTGGGCTGCGATATACGGCAGCACCTCTCGTGTGGGAATGCCATGGAAGACGCGGTCGGCAATCGTTACGACCGGATTGAAATGTGCGCCGGACACTGATCCAAAAGCAGCGATAAGCGCGACCAGCGCGCCTGCAGTAGCCACGGTGTTGCAGAGCAATTGGAGAGCAATGTTGTCGGTCAGGTTTGTGACCATGATACCTGAACCGATCACCGTGGCGATGAGGAAGGCGGAGCCGAGAAATTCGGCGGCGCACTTTCTGAGCAAAGGTGACATCAGCAGCAACCAGGCTTCGTGGCGAGACTCACCGGCTCGGCGGGTGATGAGGTTGCACAGCACACATCCCCACCATCGACTGGTGCTGAACCAAAGACAACGGAGTCGGAGATCACTGTATAAACCTCCCAGCGGGCATCGTCGGGATCGCGAACCCACACCTTGTCCTGAACGGCATAACAGCAGGTGGTTTGTTCCTCGACGTCGGTTGTGAGACCTATTTGATCGAAGCGATTCGTTGCTTCAGCGACCTCGTCGGTGGATTCGACTTCGATGCCGAGATGATTGAGTCGTTCGGCGACAGTGTTCTCGATAAGCACAAGCTTGAGAGGAGGATCAGCGATAGCGAAGTTTGCGTAGCCCTCACGTACCTTGGCGGGCTCGGTATTGAACATCTTCGAGTAGAACGCGATTGCTTCGTTGATGTCAGACACGTTGAGTGCAAGTTGGACTCGGGACACGGGGGCTCCTCAATGGATGATGTAGTGACGCAACGACAAATATCTCGGCACAAGGATCAAGCGATGTATCGATGAACTTCGATACGTACTATCTTTAGCATATCGATACTCGTCGATATCGTTTTCCGTTTGGAGGGGTCGTGGCGCCGAAAACAGTGAAGGCAACGAAATCGAAGTCAGAGACGAAAGTGTGCTGTGGCACTGCTCGCGACATTCCGCTTAGCCAACGCGATGCCGATGAACTGGCGTCGGTCTTCGCCGCACTTTCCGATCCCGTCCGTCTCCGACTGCTCTCGATCATTAGTTCTGCGCCCGATGGCGAAGTGTGCGCGTGTGATTTGGTCACGCCGATCGGAAAGTCACAGCCCACCGTGAGCCATCACCTCAAGATCCTGTTCGAGGCTGGCCTGGTAGAGCGAGAGAAGCGGGGGGTCTGGGTCTGGTATCGAGCGGTGCCTGAGCGTCTCGATTCGCTTGCCTCTCGGTTGCATTGAAACGAGAAGTCAGGATTTCCTCTCCCGTTCACCTCTCGTACACCTAATGCCCGGAATCCGGCCATCTTGGATCCTTACGGTGGCGTTGGGGTGCTCGAGTGAGCACTTCGTTACCATCTGTTAGAGGGAGAATTACCTTGCGTTCATCTAAGCGGGGCCTTGTTTGGCTCCTCGCCGTTCTTGTCGCAGTCGGCCTTGTCGCCGGCGCTTGCGGCTCGAGTTCCTCAGATTCGTCGTCGAGCACCACAAAAGCGGCGTCGAAGTACGACTACAAGTCCCTCAGCGGAACCTTGAATGGTTCCGGTGCAACGTTCCCGAAGAACTTTTATGAAGACGCAATTGCGTCCTTCAAGACGGCCGCTTCTGGCGTCACCGTGAACTACAACGGCGTTGGTTCAGGCCAGGGCAAGAAGGACCTTGCTGCCGGCACCTCCGATTGGGCAGGTTCGGACAGTCTTGTGAAGGACGATGAAAAGGCCAACTTCAAGGGCCCATTCCTCTACTTCCCCACGGTTGCGGCCCCGATCACGGTGTCATACAACCTCTCTGGCGTGAAGGAACTCAAGCTTTCGCCTGAAACCCTCGCCAAGATTTTCATGGGCACGATCACCACATGGAATGACGCAGCCATTGCTGCCGATAACTCTGGTGTCACGCTTCCCAACACCGCCATCACCGTTGCAGTTCGCTCCGATGGTTCAGGTACAACCTCGAACTTCGCGAAGTACCTCGCAGCCGCGGCTCCTTCAATCTTTACCGTGACCGCAGGTGACTCCGTTGCATGGCCGAAGGCGCAAGCCGGCAAGGGCAATGCTGGTGTCGCCCAGATCGTCAAGGACACCGCCGGTGCAATCGGCTACGTCGATCTTTCTGATGCCAAGGCAACTGGCCTGACCACCGCCATGATCAAGAACAAGGACGGCAAGTTCGTCGCCCCGACGCTTGAAGGCGCAACCGCTGCACTTGCAGGTGCCACCATCAAAGATGACCTTACCTACAACCCGCTCAACGCAGCCGGTGCCGAGACCTACCCGATCACCGCACCGACCTATGTCATCGTCTACAAAACCCCCTCAGCGAATACCGCTGCAATCAAGGGTTGGCTGACGTATCTCCTTACCGAGGCACAGGACCTGGCCAAGGACGTGGACTTCGCTCCGCTTCCAGCCGGACTGCGTGATCGGGCACTTGCGCAGATCACCCAGATTCAGGGCTAGAACGTCCACGTGACTCTGCTTTCTCATGACGACAGCGTCGCCCCCGCAGGTGGGGGCGACGCTTTGTCATTGCTCGAACCGACATCAGGACGTCGAGGTGATTCGGCTTTCAAGTTCGTCGCGCTTGTTGCTGGTCTTGTCGTTCTTGTCATCCTTGGACTGATTGCATTTTCCACGACTAAGGAAGCCTGGCCTGCGTTCAAGCAGGAAGGACTTGGCTTCGTTACGTCGAGCACTTGGATTCCTGCTGAAGGAAAATTCGGCGCTCTTGCATTTATTTACGGCACAGTGTTGTCATCACTTATTGCACTTGTGTTGGCGGTCCCGGTCAGCTTGGGAATCGCGTTGTACGCAAATGAAGCGGCACCACGTCGGCTTCGTAAACCAGTTGTGTATGTCATGGATCTCTTGGCTGCGATCCCATCGGTGGTCTACGGACTCTGGGGCATCATCGTGCTCGCCCCCGCGATCCAGCCTGTGTACAAAGCAATTAGCGGTGCTGTTGGAGATATCCCGGTCCTCGGGTGGTTTTTCAATGGAGACAGCGGCCGCAGTTACATGACCGCCGGAATCATTCTGGCGATCATGATTACGCCGATTATCACCTCACTCAGCCGCGAAGTTATTGCGACAGTTCCGTCGGCGCAGCGAGAGGCTGCCTACGGAATGGGCGCTACCCGATGGGAAATGATTCGCGCTGCAGTCCTCCCATGGAGTCGTGGTGGCATTGTCGGCTCGGTGATGCTCGGACTTGGTCGAGCAATGGGCGAAACCATTGCGGTTGCTCTCGTCATCGGCTCTCAACCACAAATCACCACACATCTTTTTGAAGCTGGCGACTCAATGGCTGCAGTCATTGTGAACCAGTTCGGCGAAGCATCAGGAATACACAGGGCGGCATTGATTGGATTGGGCGTTGTGCTGTTTGGCGTCACGATCATCGTCAATGTTTCTGCCCGCGGCATCGTGAGCCAATTCGACCGCCGAAGCCAGGGGGCATGAGATGACTGAGTTGATCTCTCCCGATGTTGAGCAGTTGCTTCTTGACGCGACAACGAGTCGATCTCGGCGATTCAAAAATCGACTTGCGTCGGTTTGGATGCTTGGAGCACTTCTGGTTGCGGTAGTTCCGTTGGCGCTCGTCATCGGTTATGTCCTTTTCAAAGGCATCGGCCAGCTTTCGGTTGCATGGTTCACCGAAGACCTGCCCACCATCACTCGGAAAGCCGGTGGCGGAATGGGCCCGGCAATCGTCGGAACATTGCTCATCACCCTTGGCGCCGCCGTGATGGCGATTCCATTGGGCATTCTTGGGGCGATCTATCTCCATGAATACGGAGGCAAAGGTCGCACGGCGCGCTTGATCCGGTTCATGGCCGACGTCATGACTGGCGTTCCCTCGATTGTTATGGGCCTGTTCGTATACACCGTGTGGACGCTCACATTTGGGCTTAACGGTTTCGGTGGTTCGCTTGCTCTTGGTTGCTTGATGCTTCCGATCATTATCCGCACCACCGAGGAAATGTTGCGCCTCGTACCCGACGAGCTTCGACAAGCGAGTTATGCCCTTGGTAATCGAAAGTGGCGCACGATCTTGACAGTTGTGCTTCCAGCTTCATTTGGTGGAATCACCTCAGGTGTCATGATCGCCATCGCTCGTGCCGCCGGTGAAACTGCACCGCTGGTTTTCACAATTGGTGCTGCCAGGAATTTGAACCTGAACATTTTCGAAGGTCCGATGACTGCACTCTCGGTCCAGATTTTTGGAAATGCCCAAACGCCATTCGAAGCAGCGCAGTCTCGTGCTTGGGGCGCTGCCCTGACGCTGGTTGCCATCGTCTTTGCCATGACCATTCTCGCCCGCTATGTGTCGTCAAGGGTTGCCCGACGACACGCTGCCTAATCGCCCTAGCCTTTAGACGTGACTGAAACCCACGACTCCGACGCAGAGGACTCCTCGATGTCTGCTGAAACTGTTGCACCGAACGCAGAGCCTGTTGCGCAAACAACGGTCTCCGAGCCGGAAGCGCCCTCGGTGGTGTTCGACGTGCGTGAACTCGACGTCTACTACGGCGAGTTTCGAGCAGTGCGCGATGTCAATCTTCAAGTTCTCCAGCACGAAATCACAGCGTTCATCGGCCCGTCGGGCTGTGGAAAGTCAACAGTGCTTCGTTGCTTCGATCGAATGAACGATCTCATCGAATCTGCACGTGTCGATGGAAAGATTCTCTATCACGGCGTTGATCTTTACGATCCCCGCATCGATCCAGTCGAAGTTCGCAAGCGAATCGGCATGGTTTTCCAGAAGCCGAATCCGTTCCCGAAGTCGATCTACGACAACATCGCGTTTGGTCCACGATTGTCGGGCAACAAGGGAAATCTGGACGACATCGTTGAGCGTGCCCTGCGTCGCGCCGCGCTGTGGGACGAAGTCAAAGATCGTTTGAAGAAATCAGCAATGGGCCTCTCGGGCGGTCAGCAGCAGCGCCTTTGTATTGCACGCGCTATCGCTGTCGAACCCGAGGTCATCCTGATGGACGAACCCTGTTCGGCTCTTGATCCGATTGCAACTGCTCGTATCGAAGACTTGATGCAGGAACTCAAGTCCGACTACACGATCCTTATCGTGACGCACAACATGCAGCAGGCTGCTCGCGTCAGTGATCGCACTGCGTTCTTCACCACTGAGGTGAATTCGGAAAGCGATACACGCACCGGTGTGCTGGTTGAGTTCGATTCAACAGACAAAATTTTCTCCGCACCTTCGGATGAACGCACCGAGAATTACGTCACTGGTCGATTCGGCTGAGGTGGAGTAGGTGCGCCAGCAGTACACGTCCGAACTCGAGCAATTGGCCCTTCAGGTGGAACTGATGGGTGTTCTTGTCGACGAAAATTTGGAACGAATGCGAACGGTCTTGCATTCGGGCGACGTCAAAGTCGCCGATGAAGCCATTCGAACCGATGATCGAATCGACGCGATGAACGTTTCTCTTATGGAGCGGTCCTATGAGTTGCTTCGCCGCGAAGCCCCCGTTGCTTCTGATCTTCGACTTATCGTTTCTGTATTGCGGGTAACTGCCGAACTTGAGCGGATCGGCGATCTCGCACTCCGAATTGCCAAGTTGGCCCCTGAGCACGAATTGCTCACTCGGGGGCCAACCTCGTTCGACATCCTCGAAACACTTGCCAGCCATGCGGTTTCGCAGTATCGAGATGCGCTTCGATCCTGGTCCACACTCGATCTCGCCCTTGCAGAAAGGGTCGCATCCGAGCCCCAGGTAGCTATGGCCTCTCGGCATCTTGTTGAAGCACTGCTCGCCTACGAAGGTCCCGACGCAGTTGTGGTCGCTCTCCGTACGATGGTGGCAGGCCAAGCACTTGATCGCATTGCCGATCACTCTGCAGTCCTTGGCGCTCGAGTTCGTTATTTAATTACCGGTAATCCAGACCACCTAGCGGCGGAAGTCCGATGAGTTGGGTAATGGGATTGAACGGACGGAGCTGAAATGGCTGAACAACGCAAGACCTTCCACCAAGAACTCGATGAAATACGCGACGACATTGTTTGTCTCGGCGCACTCGTGGGCGAGGTCATTCCACGCGGAACAGACGTGCTCCTCACAAACAACATGCAGGGGGCTCAAGCGATTATCGAGGCAGACGACGAGCTCGACGACCTGTCGCTGAGAATTGAACAGCACTGCTATCACGTGCTTGCGCTTCAACAGCCAATGGCTTCTGATCTTCGATCAATCGTCACGGGGCTTTGGTTGACCGGCGAGCTTGAACGTTCTGGTGACCTCATGGTCAATGTCGCTAAGGGCGCACGTCGCATTTATGGCGTCACTCTTGATCCCAAGTTGCGCGGGCTCATCGAGCGCATGAGTGAGGAGGCTTCACGTCTCATGAAGCTTGCGCTCGATGCCTATGCCGAGAGAAATGCGAGCCTTGGCGTTGCTATCGACGATATCGACGATGCTCTTGACACTCTTCATGGCGACTACATCGAAGCAATTTTTGAATCCCACGCAACCAACGACATTGGGCTGCAGGCATCGGTGCAACTCGCGCTCATCGGCCGCTACTACGAGCGGATTGGAGACCATGCAGTAAATATTGGGCAACGGGTCCAATACATGGTGACGGGTTGGCTTCCCGAACAGACTGGTGCGGCGCGTTTGGTTGCTCGCCGGTCGCTTGAAGCGGAAATTGGCGCGGAAAGTCCAGTTTCGGAGGCTGAGAACGGCCAATGAGTTCCGCCGTCGTTAGTGCGCTGATTTCTGCAGTTCTTGCTGCTGCATTGGCGACCTTTCTCGCCCGATTTTTCTGGAATCGCGCCCAGCGAAATCACGTCTATGAGTCAGCAATGCGACTCGGACTTGATTCCACGGCAGAAAATGAACTCGCGCGCTTTGACGACCTACTTTCTGCCGTCGAGCGTTCGGTTCGGGACCTACGTTCCACGAATCACGAATCAGATAGCGAACGATTTCGTCTTCAGGCTGCGCTCGACGCATTGCCCGTCGCCGTCATGGTGTTCGACAGTGAAGGCCTCGTGATCGATTCGAATCTGGCCTCCACTCCATTTCTTGATGCACGCCACGGCGATGCCCTCGTCGGCGCAGCCGTGAATGACCTTGTCCGAGTCGCGAATTCAGGCCAAGAAGCATCAACAGTTATTGAATTGTTCGGACCGCCTCGGCGAACGGTGGTGGTTTCAACGTTGCCTCTCCCTGACGGGGGGCGGCCAGGTGCAGTGGCATTCGTCGAGGACATCACCGAGCGCCGGCAACTTGAGGCAATTCGTACCGATCTCGTCGCAAATATCAGTCATGAGTTGAAAACTCCAGTGGGTGCGATCGGACTACTCGCCGAGACCCTTGAAGGTGAACATGACCAAGTTGTCGTTGAACGACTCGCGTCTCGGATTCACACCGAATCCATGCGAATTGCACAAATCATTGAAGATCTCATTGAACTTTCCCGGATTGAATCCATGGATGGGGCCGGTAGCGGATCCGTTGACCTGAACGAAGTTGCCGCGGACGCCGTTGAACGGCTTCGAGCAGCGGCATCGCAAGCAGGTGTGGGAGTTGAGCTGCACGCGTCCACGTCGAAAACAGTG
Organism: Bifidobacterium breve; assembly: GCA_945862505.1. GTDB lineage: Bacteria > Actinomycetota > Acidimicrobiia > Acidimicrobiales > Acidimicrobilacustridaceae > Acidimicrobilacustris. The sequence continues at coordinate 16,123 of CAMAYJ010000011.1, forward strand.
ATCGTCGGTGATCACCGACAACTTCTTTCGGCAATCGGAAACCTCATCGACAACGCTATTAAGTATTCCGATCCCGGAACCACAGTCGAAGTAACCGTTGAGCGCTCTGATGATGAAGCGCTTGTGCGGATCGCTGACCACGGAATTGGTATTCCCACTCGGGATATCGATCGGATCTTCGAGCGGTTCTATCGGGTCGATCAGGCGAGAAGCCGCAAGACCGGGGGGACCGGGCTTGGTCTTGCGATCGTTCGTCACGCGATCGCCAACCACGATGCAAGCATCGAGGTTGAGTCAAGGCTGGGCGAAGGTTCGGTATTTCTTCTGCGGTTCCAATCGGTCGTCGACGACACGCTCGATGCTCAAACAATTTCTAGCTTGAATGAAAGGGCATGAGGTTATGACTGACACCACTTCTATCCTCGTCGTTGAGGATGAGGAATCCTTTATCGAGGCTCTTGAAATCGGGTTGTCTCGAGAAGGTTTCAAAGTCACTGTTGCTCGAGATGGGGCCGAGGCGCTCGATATTTTCGATGCGCTTGATCCCGACCTCGTACTTCTCGATGTGATGCTCCCAAAAGTCTCCGGTATCGACGTTTGCCGTGAACTTCGATCTCGATCGAATGTTCCCATCATCATGGTGACGGCCAAGGGCTCCGAGATCGACACCGTGGTCGGACTAGAAGTTGGAGCAGACGATTACGTCGCGAAGCCCTATCGAATGCGCGAACTTGTTGCTCGAATGCGAGCGGTACTCCGTCGTCGTCCGTTTGATATTCCCGAAACACAAACGGCGGCAGATTCCGCTGAAACGATCCGGGTAGGCGACGTGGTCATTGATCATGAAAGCCATGAGGTCACCGTTCGCGGTGAACTGGTCCAACTTCCACTGAAGGAATTCGAACTTCTTTCACTCCTGCTCACCAATGCTGGCCGCGTTCTGACTCGCGATACGCTCATCGATCGAGTGTGGGGGAGTGACTATGTGGGCGATACGAAGACACTCGATGTCCACATCAAACGTCTGAGGTCCAAGGTGGAGGTTGATCCCTCGAATCCCGTGTGCATCGTCACGATCCGTGGTCTCGGCTACAAGTTCGACGTTCCAAAGCGCTGAACAACTGCGAATCAGGCGGTTGCGTCTCACCCGCCTCCTAGCATGGGAAAAGTGACTCCGGAGTCCACGTCCCCCCATGGCAAGCGCCCTCGCGGCCCTCAGTCAACCAGTCGCGATCCTCGTCGACCCTGGGCACCATCACCGTTCACGCGTTTGGCCCGAGCCCACGCGGCATCGGTGTCTGGCGATGCGCTGTTCGCTATTGGTCTCGCCGGGTCGGTGTTCTTCTCGCTGGACTTCACGTCAGCTCGCTGGCGTGTTGCGTTGTACCTCTTGCTGACCATCGCCCCGTTCGCAATTGCTGCGCCGCTTATCGGCCCCGCCATCGACCGGATCAAGGGTGGCCGCCGCTGGATCATCGTCGGATCAATGCTGATGCGGGCAGTACTCGCGTTTTTCGTTGTTCGTCATATGAACACGATTCTCTTTTATCCAGAGGCCTTCGGCATGCTCATCATGCAGAAGATCTATTCAATTTCGAAAAGCGCGGTCATCCCCAGCACGGTGCATAGCGACGAAGAACTCGTACAGGCCAATTCGCAGCTCACGACGCTCTCATCGATTGCGGTTGTCGTTGCCGCGATACCTGGCGGAATTCTCTACGCAATCGGAGGCGGACGAGCCACGGTCGCGCTCGGCGCGATTGTTTTCGCGGTTGGTACGATTCTCGCCCTTCAGCTTCCTCCAACCACTGTTGCTGCCGAACCCGCGGGCGAAGCCGAGCGAGAAGAACTTCGTAGCGCCGGCATTATGCACGCATCAGTCGCGATGAGTCTTATTCGCGGCATGGTTGGGTTTCTATCATTCATGTTGGCTTTCGAGTTTAAGAATGCCGGGGCTCCGCTATGGCAATTGGGTCTTGTTGCTGCCACGGCACAGTTCGGTTTTTTTGTTGGATCATTGATTGTTCCAAGACTTCGGCGGGTGATCACTGAAGAACGGATCTTGGTAGGAAGTCTGATCGTGACGAGTGTCGCGGGTTTGGTCACGGCATTCATCGGGGGACTGGGCGGTGCCGCGCTGTTATCGATGATGCTCGGTGTCACGAGTTGCTCCGCCAAACAGGCTTTCGATTCGATCGTGCAACGCGATGCGCCCGACGCCAACCGCGGTCGTTCTTTTGCCAAATTCGAAACTCGATTCCAAATGATTTGGGTGATCGGTGCGCTCATTCCGATCATCATTCCGATTCCGTCAGCGTTCGGCTTCGGACTCATTGCGATAACAGCATCGATTGCCGTCGCGCTTTATTTGGTCGGTCTGCGGAATGTTCGTGCCGGCCGCGTGCCGGTAGCTCGCAAAGGGGTTCTGCGCCGACCGATTGAAATCGATGATCGTCACCCCTCCGCTCGGCCTCAAGGCGATGATTCGACCCGAGTGGTTGATCGTGGCTTCGCTGGCCCCGAAACGCCGCCGGCCTGGGGTCCACCGCTCGACTTCATCAGTCCCGATGGTTCCGATATCGCCGTGGCTTCGCACGATGCCGCCCGCCGCTGGATGCGCAGACCATCGCCGGCAGTGTCCAGCATGCCGGCAGAACCCTCACCTCCTGCGGTGGAGCCACGCCACGTGGTCGATGAATGGGTGGGGAATCGCGGGAACCAGAGCGAGGGCTACCTGTTTGGGCCCGACGCATGGGAAGAGCCCGAGTTTCCCGACGAACCGCCGCTGATTTCCTGAACTCGTCTGATTTCAGACGTCTTCGGGTAATTCGATTCGGGCCAGCCACAGACCGGGCGCTTGGATTTCTGCGGGTGTCGGCAGTGTTCGTTCTGATTCCCAAAGGCGAATTAGCCCATCGTTGCCTTCGCGCTCGACGATGCCGTAGACGAATGCTGCGCCGCGGTCAAACGTGGCCTGAGTGAGTTCAAGTCCGAAAAGTCGTTCGACAAAACGGTCAGAATCGTCGGCTTCGACGCGTCGACGGCGAACTGCTTCGGAGATCATCGTGGTGTTGGAGAGTAACGATGAGCCGACCATGTCAACGATGTGGTCGACGTAACCAACGATCGCCGCGATCAGGGCTTCGAACTTCGGAAGCATGTCGCGTTGCGCTTGTGATTGGATCGCACCTAGGAGAACTTCGGGATCACCGAACATCGATTGCATTCCTGTCATCGCTGACGGATCAGAGATGTCGAATTCAAGGGAACTGAGGCGATCCTCTAACGCGTTTGAATCAGGTTCGAATCCGGCTGCATATGCGGAAAGAAAACTGTCGACGGTTGCTCGAACATGAGGGATACGAAATACCGAGTGCATTGTTGTTTCCTGAGCACAAACCCAGAGACGAAGATCGTCGATTGGGATGCTCCATTCGGTCGCAAAAGTCTCGAGGTTTTTGGGAATAACTATGAGTTCGTCACTCGGTGTTCTTGGGACTGGCAAGTCGTATTGACCGAAAGAACGTCGCGACAGATGTCCGATCATTGAGCCGGCGGTCATTCCAAGCATCATCGGCCCCATCATCGCCATGAGCGGCGCCATGAAGCCGAGCGGATCGGAGGCGTCTGGGGCAGTCGGTGAAACGGGAGGAGTGAGTGAACTGGCGAGTCGTTCGAAAAGCGGGCGCCACGCGTCGAGCGTCGTTGCTGCCCACTGACCGCGTGTGACGGGCATGATCGAAACGCCAGTTCCGCCGAAACTCGTTGGAAGTCCGGTGGCATTGCCAACATGAAGTTCAGCGATTCGAACGAGTTGTTCTAAGTGAATGCGTTCGAGTGGATCGATGTTTCCCTCATCGCCACCGTCAGCCGCAATAGAAAGCGCCAGTTGACGCGCCGCGTCCCAGCCCACGGGCCCTTGTTGCGCAAATAACTTGGCGAGGTCTCCGAAAAGGGGCATGCCGGCGAGGGGAGAGTCGCCAGGATCTCCGTCGGGTTCGCTGTCTGAGAAGGGGTCGGGGGGTAGATCATCCACGGCTTCAGGCTAGGCCCAGATAGGGGTCGTGACTCCTCGGGAGGGCGCCCGGACAGAGCATTGCCCGAACGCGCCATGATGGCGGTGTGGGAGAAATTGTGGTGGTCACCGGTGCCGATCTGCCGATCGGGCGAAGGGTGATTGCTGCCGCGCTCGCCGAACCCGGAGTCGACCGCGTGGTCGCTGTCGGCGCGCAACTCTCAATTCGGAGCCTCGAAACCAGTACCGATGGCCCCGAGCTACTTCTCGCACCATTCGACCTCGACGATTCTCGTTTAGTTCCGCTCGTTACGGGAGCGACCCGGGTTTTCCTTGCAGGGCCGCGATCGGGACTTGATATTGATGGAACCGGCGGATCTCACATCGACGTGATCGCCGCTCGCACATTCCTTGCGTCGCTCACGCGTGTTGGTGCGGTGAGCACAGTTGTTGTGTTGTCCTCGGCGCTTGTCTACGGAGCGCGAACAGACAACCCGATACCTCTTACCGAACACGCACCGGTTCGTCCGAACTCCGCGATTAATGCGTCGAACGAACGAGCAGAACTTGAGCGACTCTGCGGAACATGGGCACGTTCTCGTGGAGCGACCTGCGCTGTTGTTCGTCCTTGCATCGTGGTCGGACCAGAGAACGGCAAATGGTTGGCGCGATCCTCGTGGGCTACTGCCGGACTACAACCCAGCGGAGCTGTGGCTCCCGTGCAGTTTTTGCATCTTGACGATCTCGCTACTGCGCTCACTGCGGTCTGTCGAGCGCGATTTGATGGGCCGGTCAATGTCGCTCCTGACGGCTGGCTAACTGTTGACGAGGTTCGTGCGCTTAAGGGCCCTGCCGCTCGACTGCGAATGCGGAAACCCTTTGTGTATGTTCTTGCTCGACTCGGCGAGCACTTCGGTGTTGCGCCGGGCGACCCCGACGCACTTCTTGCCAGTTCTGGACAATGGGTCGTGGCGAATGATCGCATTCGGTCCTTGGGGTGGACGCCGACTTTCAGCAATGAAGAGGCGTATGTGGACTCAGATCGAGGCGGTGTGTGGGCTCGACTGACCCCTCGTCATCGTCAGCAATTGGCGCTTGGAACGCTGAGTGCATTGATGCTGAGCGCGGCGGGTGGAGCGGCGGTTCTGATTCGCCGACACCTCACTTCCGATCGGTGAGTTTCGCCGTTGTCGAAATCGCTAATCCTTCTCGGTGCAATTCGATGGTCACCGAGTCATTTGCTTTGAAATAGCGAAGAGCGACAACGAGATCAGAACTGTTGCGTATTGGTCGTTTTTCAAGGGCAGTGATGCGGTCGCCAGAAGCAAGTCCCGCGGTTGCAGCCGGACTTTTCGCGCTTACCGATTGAATCAACGCCCCACCATCTGCGGCGTCGGTGCTGATGATTCCTAGCCAAGAGCGGTGCACAACCCCGGTGGCGATGATGTCATCGGCAACGTGCGTGGCCCACGCGATTGAATTTGCAAATTCCGTATGCGCAGTCGGAAGAGTGAGGGTTGATGGGACCGAAATCATTGCATTTGTTCGGGATGACGTAGACGTGCGTGATGTGAAAAGTCCAATCACGGCCCCAGAGCGAGTGCAAAGGACCGCTGATGGTGTTGGTGGTGTTGTCTCGAGTGACGATGCGATCATGTCATGCAGCGAAGTCCCATCAGTTGTGTCGAACCGCATCCCTGGGGATTGAAAGACTGCCGACGCGACCCACGAACGACGGTCGGTTCCGGTGTGGCCGATGACGTAGACCGTTTCTCCCTGTTCGATGGAACTGAGGTCACCAACGACGGGAGTTGTCAGGCCGGAAGCTTCGATGTCGATGACCGCAATATCGTCGGAAGGATCTGTCCCGACGACGGTGGCATTGAAGGAACGTCCGTCGAAGAGGGTGACCGTGATCGAACGCGCATCAAGAAGGGGATCGGAGGCGGTGATCACATGGCCATCGGCCCGTATGATCAATCCGGTGGTCATCGTTACGACGGTGGGACCATCGATTGTGATTTGCACAACTGCTGGTGAAAGTGACGCAAGTACGTCATCAGAAAGGTCCCGGGATGCGGGACCGCTTGCAACGGCGGTTCCATCGCGAGTCGCTCTGCTGGAATGGAATGTTCCAAACGCGGCAATTCCGGTTCCGGTTGCAATCACCGCAAGGAGTATGAACGCCGTTAGCCCTGAGCGTGAGAAACGACGTTTGCGGGCAGAGGTAAGAGAACGCGGCCCATCAACCTCTGAAGGATGCCGCCACAATCGGTCATCTTGGGGCAGAGGCGGGATGAACCCGGCATCGTCATCCGGGTCATCGCGGAACGGCATGGGGGCGAATGTAGTGGTAGGCCCCACAGAGTTGGCCGCGGCCCCCACTACGATGGGAAACTGTGACTCTTACGCCGCCTACCTCCGAGGATTGGATCGCGTTAACCGATCAATCGCTCGATCTCGGTATTGCGACCGATTGGGTGGCACTTCCTGGCTGTGGAGCGGTGGTGGTTTTCAGCGGGTTAGTGCGCGATCACGCTGATGGCTCAAACGGAGTGACTCATATCGATTATGAAGCGTGGGCCGAACAGGTCATCCCGCGCCTCACGGCCGTGGCTGACGAAGCCCGAAGGCGCTGGCCCGATCTTGGTCGAGTCGCCCTGTGGCATCGCGAGGGCCGAGTACTGCTAGGTGAATCGTCTGTTGTTGTCGCAGTCTCATCGCCTCATCGCGGAGCGGCGTTCGATGCATGCGAGTTCGCTATAGACACACTGAAAGAATCAGTGCCGATCTGGAAAAAAGAATTCTTCGACGGTGGCTCGCAATGGGCACACGCGGCGCAGCACATCACCGATGTGAACGAACGCGGAGTTGTTGCATGAGCGGTGTCGGCTTCCTCCTCATCGCGGTCGTCGTGAGTCTTGTCGGGTCGATCATTGTTTGGATCCGCAACCGCAAACCAACACATTTCATGTCGAGTGTCGATGATTTTCAACGCGAGATGGATGCCTTGAGTACGCCTCCGGTTCCTTCGACGCCACCTCGTCCAGTTCGTCCTGTACAAAACGCCGACAAGCGTCGACTCGGAGGTCGTTGAGATGGCACGCGACATTGCAATCGATCTCGGAACGGCAAACACACTCGTCTACGTGCGCGGTGAAGGCATTGTTCTCAATGAGCCCTCTGTTATCGCTCTGAACAGCCGCACCCAAGACGTCTTGGCGATGGGGCAAGAAGCCTGGCAGATGATTGGGCGTACTCCAAGCTACATCGTCGCAGTTCGGCCGCTCCGTAAGGGCGCTATTACTGATTTCGAAGTCACCCAGCGCATGATTCGACTGCTGCTTCAGCGAGTGGGCGTCAACCGTTTCAATCGACCTCGAGTGCTTATTTGCGTACCGTCTGCCATTACTGCTGTTGAACAGCGCGCAGTGACAGAAGCTGCTCGTCGCGCCGGCGCTGCCGAAGCGCATTTGATCGAACAGCCCATGGCTGCGGCAATCGGATCGGGTCTTCCTATTAATGAGCCACTTGGCAACATGGTTATTGACATTGGTGGCGGCACATCCGAAGTTGCATTGATTTCTCTTGGCGGAGTAGTTGCTCTTGAAGCTGTTCGTGTCGGGAGTTTCGATATCGACGCGGCAATCCAGACCTACATTCGTCGTGAATACGGAATCGCTGTCGGTGAACGTACGGCCGAGGAAATCAAAGTCACGATTGGTTCGGCGTGGCCGACCGAGAATGAATACGCCGCCGAGGTTCGCGGCCGTGAACTCATGAGCGGGCTTCCAAAGACAGTTGTACTGACAGCCGAAGAAGTTCGCGAAGCAATCGACGAACCAGTGTCGGCCATGGTTGATGCAGTGATTGCATGTCTTGGCCAAGCCCCACCCGAACTGGCTCAGGATCTCATCGAACAGGGTATTTATTTGGTCGGTGGCGGCGGCATGCTGCGCGGTCTCGATCTACGCATCGAGTCCGAAACCCAAGTTCCCGTGCACCTTGTAGAGGCACCACTCGAGTCTGTTGTGCTCGGAGCGGGCCATTGCGTCGAATCATTCGACGCACTCAAGGTCATGTTTATGGACTGAGGTCCTCAGCTGCTTGCCTGACCTGCCAATCGCGATCGGTTGTTGCGAGTTTGATGGCGGCATCGACTTCTGCTCCTTCGAATGGGGCAAGCGCTATCACTGCACGCCGACGCACTGTGGCTTTATCAGTTGTGGCCGAGAGGATGGCGGGAAGTCCGGACAGATCGCCCAGAGCACCGAGTGCGGCGACTGCCGATTCGCGACATAATGCGTCTTCGTGAGTGGTTGCGATTTTGCTGAGCCGTGCGATCGTTGCATGCGACGCAGGAGGACGCTCGCCACAGGCCCACGCAGCTATTTCCACGACGGAAATGTCGTCGTCATCGAGAAGCAGCGCGACAGCAGAAGCGACCTCGGCATTGATTGGGTCTCCGACCGAACCGTTCCATGTTGTTGATTCGGTGCACGCGCGACGTCGCACGATGGGGTCGGGGTCAGACGAGGCGTCGAGGAGATCTTCTTTTGTCAGTGCATCGAGCCGGTGTAAGGCCCCGAGCGCGGTGGCTCGGACGTTCGCATCGACATCTTGGAGTAGTTCCCGCGCAGTCGCGATGTCGCCGCCATAGCCCGCTAGGGCAGCGCGACGTTGACGGGCGACAGTTTCGTTGAGTTGACGGCCTGTCATATCAGCCGGCTACTGCGCCGAAAAGCCCGAAGAGCACTGCAACGGAAAGTGCAAGACTCGCGGCGAGGCCGACGCCAAGAATGGAGAGGACAACGCCAAGGCCAACCCCAGATCGGATTCGGTCAGAAGTTGTTGGTCCGATGTCATCGCCGTAGATCGGCTGCCACTGATTTGTTGTCTTCACTTCTCTTATTCTCGCACCCCGCCGTCGGGCGCGCCGGGTTATGGCGTTGGGCGTGGCAGGCTGATCTCGTCACTTGGGTGAATTCGCTGCACTCTGCGGCCGGTAATGGAGTCTCGTGGTCGAGCACAACGAAGAAGATCTCGTGCCAGTCGTCGAGACTGAAGCGCCACGCTGGAGTCGCCGCCGACGTTGGGCCATCTCAATTGGTTTCATCCTCGCCGTGGTTGTCATCACCCTCGGGTTGGTCATTCGAATTCCCTATTACGTGTTGTCGCCGGGTTCGTCTCGTCCGACCGAATCACTGATTTCGGTGGAGGGTGCATCGACGTATGAAACAAACGGCGAAGTGGATTTCCTCACAGTGTCACTCCGACGAGCAACACCAATCGAAGCGCTAGCAGCGTGGGTGAATCCTGATCTTGATCTGACTCCTGAGGAAGACATTCTTGGGAAGCAGTCACCCGATCAAAATCGTGATCTCAACCTGCGGCTGATGGCCGACTCGAAAGATGCCGCTCAGTATCAGGCGCTTCAACGGCTTGGTTACACAATCGACTCAAACGGAACGGGGGTGGTAGTTGCTTCAGTCGTCGACGGAGGGCCATCGTCAGGTCTCCTCGCTGCTGGCGATGTGATTACCCGGGTGAACGGGCAGCCGATTTCTTTTAGCCAGGAATTGATCAGCATCGTTAGTTCGAGCACTCCTGGTTCGACACTTTCGATGTATGTCGAGCAATTCGATTCTTCTGTGGCTGATGCGCGCCGAGCTCGCGATGTGCAAGTGGTGCTCGGCGCGCGCGACAACGACGCCTCAAAAGGCTTTCTTGGGGTCTCAACGTTCACCCGCGACCTTTCGTTCAATTTCCCCGTACAGATCTCGATTGATTCAGGTCGAGTGGGAGGACCCTCCGCCGGCTTGGCTTTCACGTTAGGGATCCTTGATGTCATGACCCAGGGGAGTCTTACGGGTGGTCTTTCTGTCTCTGCCACAGGGACGATGGCGCTCGATGGAACGGTGGGGCGGATAGGAGGAATGCATCAGAAGGTGATGGCCTCGCGTCGTGCCGGCGTCGATTTGATGCTGGTTCCATCTAGCGAAATCGACGAAGCGCGAAAGTATGCGGGCACGTTGCGGATTGAGCCAGTCGATTCTCTTGATCAGGCGCTTGCGGTTCTCACGACGGTAGGCGGCGGAAATTCGGTTCTCCCGCCGGTCGGCGCCTCGGCCAACGCCAACTGATCGGTACTGGTATCACCGGATCAGAGGCGTTTCGTCGGTACCCTTGGGAGGGATGGCAACCGACTCGTCCGGGCCGATCGATCCCGACCGCATTCTCGATAAAACCTTCGCGACCGTAAAGAAGGGCGTTGACCCTGTTGAGGTTCAGCGTTACCTCCTCAAGATCTCGAACCAACTGAAGGCCTCGCAGACGCGCGTGGCCGATCTCGAGCGTCAGGTCGAGCAATCGCGTCGTCAAAGCGCCGAACACGATCCCATCGATCCTTCGAATCTGACCAAGTTGCTCGGCGAAGAGACCACGCGTGTTCTCGATGCAGCCCAGTCCGCCGCAGCCGAGATCAGGGCCAAGGCAGAAGAAAATGTCGCCCGTCTTCTTCGTGACTCTCGGGAAGAAACCATCCGTCTTCGAGAAGAAACCGATGCCTTAGTTGCTCGGCGTCGAGAAGAAGCCGAGCAAATCGCCGAAGAGATCCGGGAGAACGCTGCAGCTCAGCGCGAAAGCGCTGAGACTGAAGCTGCGGCAATTATTGAAGCGAGCAAGCAGCAAGGACGCGAGATGGTCCTTGAAGCACAGCAGGTTCGCCAGCGGATGCTCGACGATCTTGCCCGTCGTCGCCAGGCGCTGCGTCAGCAGATCGAGCAGTTGCAAGCCGGGCGCGATCGTATTTCCGCGGCCTATGACATTGTGCGAGAAACCCTCGCTGTCGCGACCGAAGAACTTGATGTTGCGTTACCCGAAGCTCGATTCGTCACCGATTCTGCGTCCTTGCAGATTGTTGATTCTGAACCCGATGCCACGATTACCCCGATTGTCACTGCCGAGGAATTGGGCGTTCCTGTCATCGACGTTTCGCCTGCGGATAGGCCTCGCAATGTCGAAACCGCAGCCGAACCAAAGTCCTCTGCTCCCAAACTGACGGTCGTTCCTCCGGTACAGGAACCAAAAACTGAGAAATCCAGCGATTCGGCTTCTGAGAACGCTGAACCAGAGCAACTCGTCGACGCAACTCCAGTTGCGGAAGATCCGCGCGAAGGACGCCATTCGTCATCGGTCCGAGTCGTTCGCACCTCAAGCGGTAAAGCTGCCGATGTTTTTGCTCGTCTCCGCCAAGAAGGTGAAGACGAAGTCGCTCAGTCGGGCGATAGTCCTGAGGGCGAAATGACGGCACCGATCGCCGACACTGCAATCGCCGAGACAAAGATTGCTGTGTCAGGCGCCGTTAGCGAAACCAGTGAAGAGAATGAAGCTGACTCCGATGCCGATCAAGCCTTCGTCATTGCACGTAACGAAGCGGTCGCAGCGATCGAAAGTTCACTAGCGCGACGGATCAAACGAGAACTTTCAGACGAACAGAACGAGTTGCTCTCAACCCTTCGATCGGTCAAGGGAAACATGACCGCAATCGCGTTTCTTCCTACTCCCGAATCGCAACTTGAGCGTTATGAAGACATCGCGCTGCCGGCGCTGGCCGATGCGGCGGAAGCGGGTGGGTCGATTGCTCCGGTTAAGGGACGCGAGACATCTCGTGCATCGGTGGGCGACCTGGCTGCCGATCTGGCATCGGCCATCGTTGGACCGCTCCGCGATCGCCTCGAACGGGCGGTCTCGGAATCGGCGGGAGATCGCGATGATCTGGCCCAGCGCATTCGGTCGACCTTCCGGGAGTGGAAGGGCCAACGAGTCGATGAGTCGGTGACATTTGGGGTTCTCTCGGCGTGCAATCGAGGAATCCTCGATCGTCTGCCCAAGGGATCGCAGGTGCGCTGGGTGGTTGCTGCTGGCGATGCTCCGTCTCCCGATTGCGAAGACAACTCGCTTAGCGGCGCAACCGAGCGGGGTGCGGCGTTCCCAACAGGTCATAACGCCCCGCCATTGCACCATGGGTGCCACTGCGTTGTACTTCCTGCACTCTGAGTAGGGCGACGCTGGATTGATCTCAGAACCCCCGTAGGCTGGGGACTTATGCGTCTCCCCACTGACATGCCCCAGCGCCGTCGCTTTTCCCGAGGCCGTATCGCTCTCATCGTCGTCGTGGGGGTGGTGTTCGCTCTGTTCATGTCGCTCCGAGGCCTCGCTGGTTTCTGGACCGACTGGATGTGGTTCGACTCGTTGGGACTCGGCTCGGTATTCACTGGAATCCTTGGTGCCAAGATCGCGTTAGGCGCAATCTTCACGGTGGCGTTCTTCGTGATGGTGATTGTGAACCTGGTGATTGCCGATCGCATCGCTCCGAAGGTTCGCGAGACCGGGCCAGAAGATGATCTTCTCGATCGATATCACGCAACGATTGGTCGTCGCACCAAGACCGTTCGTGTCGTGGTTTCGCTCGTGCTCGCTTTGTTTGGCGGACTTGGGATGTCTGGTGAATGGAAGCAATGGATCCTTTTCCGCAACGGCGGAAGTTTTGGCGTTAATGACCAAACTTTCAATACCGATGTCGGTTTCTATGTCTTCAAACTTCCGTTCTATACCTCTGTCACTAACTGGCTTTTCGCTTCCGGCATCATCATTCTCATCATCATTTTGGTGGCTCATTATCTGAACGGTGGCATTCGCTTTCAGACGCAGGGTCAGCGCGTAACTCCTCAAGTCAAAGCGCATATTTCTGTGGTGCTTGGTCTCCTCGCGCTGGTGAAGGCGGCTGATTATTGGTTGCAGCGATATGCACTGACCTACTCAACTCGGGGCGCAGTCGACGGTGCGACCTACACCGACGTAAAGGCGCAACTTCCAGTTATCTACTTGCTGCTTTTTATTGCGCTGCTGTCGTTCGGCCTTTTCATCGTCAACATCTGGCGTCGCGGATGGACACTCCCTGTCGTGGCAGTTGGTCTTTGGGCGTTAGTTTCCGTCGTTGCAGGTGTCGGCTATCCAGCATTCATTCAGCGGTTTGTTGTCGAACCCGAGGAATCTACGCGCGAGACGCTGTATATCCAGCACAACATCGATTCCACGCGAACGGCCATGGGGCTGAGCAGTGTTGATACGCAGCCGTTCCTTTTTAATCAGGACAAAACGCTTGCAACGCAGAGTGTCAATGACAATCCCGGGACGATTCGCAATATTCGACTTCTCGACCCGACCATTGTCGAACCCACCTATCAGCGTTTGCAGAGCCAGTACTCGCAATTGCGTTTCAACGAACTCGATGTCGATCGCTACCCGATCAAAACTCCATCTGGGGATATCGCCAATACGCAGGTCATTATTGGAACTCGAGACCTGAACGTTGGCCAGATCCCTCAGAGCTCATGGGAAGGCCAGCATCTCGCTTATACCCATGGTTACGGCGTTGCCATGGCTCCGGCAAACGCAACAACGACCCAGGGACGTCCTGATTTTCTGATTCGAAATGTTCCCCAGATCGTTGACACCTCACGGATTTCGGTCGAAGTTTCCCAGCCGCAGCTTTATTACGGCGAGAACGTCTCGGGTTACGCCATCACAAACGCGTCACGTGAAGAGATCGATTATGTCGAGGCTGATGGCCAAACAAAGTTCACTGAATACTCGGGTTCGGGTGGCGTGAAACTTGATTCCTTCATCAAGAAGGCGGCCTACGGACTGAAGTTCTCCGACTGGAACTTGGTCGTCTCCAACTTCCTCAACTCGGATTCGCGAATCGTTTATCAACGTGACATTCGCCAGCGCATTGAAGCTGTTGCGCCCTTCATGCAGTTCGATTCCGATCCCTATCCCGTCATTCAGGATGGGCGAGTGGTGTACATCTTTGACGGCTACACAACGACGGATCGCTATCCGAATGCACAGCGAGCCGATTCGAGTGGTCTTCCCGCAGGAAGCGACCTTGGTGGGAAGCGGTTTAATTACATTCGCAATTCAGTAAAGGGTGTTGTCGACACCTATGACGGCACGGTGAAGCTGTACATCGTCGATCCTTCGGACCCAATCGTGAATGCGTACCAGAAGGCTTTTCCAGCGCTGTTCGCTGGGGTCGACGAGATGCCAGCGACACTCAAGGCGCATTGGCGCTATCCAGAAGATCTCTTCCGCACCCAGACCAATATGTTCGGGCGCTATCACATCAGCGACCCGAAAGCCTTCTACGAGAAGACCTCAAGTTGGTCAGTTGCGCAAGACCCTGGCTCAACTATCAGCGGTTCCACCGCCATCGTCACTACAAATCAAACGGCGAATGGCACCACTGTGCTGCGCACCAAAGAAGCTCGTATAAGCCCGGTCTATTCATTGATTCGTCTGCCAGGCCAAGCAACGGAATCGTTCGTGATGTTGCGTCCCTTCGTTCCTTATTCGGAAGATGACTCGAAAAAGACGCTTACGTCGTTCATGGTGGCTAACAGCGACCCAGCGCAGTACGGCAAGTTGACGGTCTATGAAATGCCTTCGGGTTTCAATATCGACGGTCCGGCCATCGTCAATGCCAATATTCTTTCTGACCCTGAAGTGAGTAAATACACGACCCTCTTGAATCAGCAGGGCTCACGTACGCAATTCGGCAGCCTCATGCTGACGCCAGTCAACAACTCAATCATTTACATTCGCCCGTTGTACGTGTCGTCGGATAACAACACGCAGATTCCAGAGCTGAAGCAGGTCATCGCGGTCTTTGGTGGGCAGGTTGTTATGAAGCCAACGCTTCGTGAAGCGCTTCAAGCCTTGTTCCCGGGCGCAAACCCGCAGACGTTCGAGTCGAGCACGGGTTTGGAAGATGGCACCGGGAGTAATGGTTCGAGCGGTGGTGCAAGCTCCTCAGGTTCTACAACCACCACAACGATTCCCTCAACTGGCAATGCCACGAAGGACCAGCTCATCGATCAGGCGGCAAAAGCACTGACCGATGCCGATGCCGCACTGCGAAATGGCGATCTTGCTGGTTATCAAACAAAGGTTAGGGAAGCCCAGAACTTGATCAATCAGGCCCAAGCGCTCCCGGATGGAACGACATCAAGCTCCGGTACGTCGGCTTCGCCGGGTTCGTCCACTACAACGACCACCACCGTGATTAGGTCGGGAACTCCGGCCTAATCAGACGGGTGGCCAGTTCCCACTCTCAAGTGCGGTGACAAAGAGAGTGACGGTGGCCTGCAGCGCAATGTCGTCTTCGGCTGCGCCTAGGGGAGTGCCGGGTTCAATCAGGCCGCGAACAGTTGCGCTGAAGACTCGATGGCCAATGATGACTTGTTGGTCAGTGAGTCCGAAAGAAGCAAGCACGGTTCGAATCGGTTGAGCGATTCGCTTTGCTTGTTCGCGGAACTCTGGGTCGGCAGCGCCGAGATGACCTCGCAGTGCCGCCATTCTTCCCGGGTGGGCGCGTGCAAAATCACGTTCCGCTTCGGCAATTTTGGTGAGAGCCTCGGCGCCGCTGCGACCAACGGTCGCAGCCCAGACCACGTCAGCAAGTTCAGTCACCGATAGAACCGCGACCTCGCGTCGAAGGGCATCGAGTCCGTCGACGTGGGAGTACAGCGAACTCACATGTCGATCGACTTCTTCGGCGACTCGCGAGAGAGTGAGATCAGTCCATCCGACGACATCAGCGAGATCGGCTGCGGCCTCAATGAGGGTGACGCGATCGAGGAACGGTCCTGTGACGCGAGATTGGGTGGCAGAACTCACAGGTTCCACACCTTGATGGCGTTATCACACACCATTTTGCGCTTCTCGACATACGGGATGTCGGTAAATGCTCGTTCGATGAGATCTTGTGAGTCGGGCCAACTCGTCACGGGGTGGGGAAAGTCTGTTGACCACAAGATGTTGTCGACGCCTACGTCGTAGCGAAGCGCCTCGATCGAACGGGGCTCATCAACGAACGTCGTCCACATGTTGCGACGGAAGTAGAAACTTGGAAGTTCGCTGAGGTTGTCGTACACGTATCCCTGGCGAACGACCATGTCGTCGATCAGGTCAAGATAATGAGCTATCCAACCGATACCTGGCTCTACGAAAACAAGTTTGAGGTCAGGGAACTTCTCGAGAGTGCCAGTGAGAATCCACATTCCCAGAGCTTCTGCGGTGGATAGGGCGACCATGGTGACCATGATCCCCTTTTGAGGAGTTGGGTCACGGCGAGTGAGTTCGTCAAGATTGGTGTTAATTCCGATGTGGCAGCACATTGGAAGGCCAGTCTCCTGAACTGCTGACCACAACGGTGTGTATCGGTCGTTGAAGTAGTCGGGCTGACCGAGTTCGGTGGGGAACACGGGAATCTGCAACGACTTCGCGCCCATGGACGCAACGCGGTGCACCTCGGCGACGGCTGCATCGATGTCATGAATGGGAATCTGATAGCTCACGACCAGGCGGCGAGGATCGGTCGACGCGAACTGCGTGAGTACGTCGTTGAACGCCCGAGTGGCTTCTGCAGCGCCACGCTCCATATCGCCGATATATCGAAACGCGCTGACTTCGGAGTAGATGACTTCGATATCGACGCCGTCGGCATTCATGTCGGCGAGTCGATCTGAAGCCGTGTGATAGCCGGGACGAGTGAACGCGGCATGAGGATTGCGCATCATCGCATCGGCATTGACCTGAGCCGAACTCATGTTGGCAGCAACGCGCGCAGCAAACGCTTGCTGAGCTTTGTCGTAGTCGGGATGAAACTTTGGATCAAGATTGGCCTTGACCTGCTCTTGCGAAATCGAAACATGTGAATCGGCCGAAATGATTCTTTCGCCGGTGCGGTTTAGGATGATGTCGGATTCGGTAAGTGTCATGACTTGCCTTTCGCTCAGCGACCCAAGATGATGCCGCTACGGCCGGCGCTGACGAGAACATGCTCAGCCCCGGAGATCTGGTTGGATGACGTGCCTCGAAGTTGGCGCACGCCTTCGACGATGTTGTTCATGCCGTGGATGTAGCCCTCGCCGAGAAGCCCGCCGTTGGTATTCGTTGGGAGCGAGCCCCCGCGACCGATATGGCCATCTTTGATGAAGTCACTTGCTTCTCCTCGGCCACAGAAACCAAACGCCTCCAATTGAAGGAACACGATGGGGCTGAAGTTTTCGTAAATCATTGCGACGTCGATATCGGCAGCAGTGATTCCGGCTTGCCGATAAAGCTGCTCACCGAGAACGCGACCTTCGGGGTACTCACAAAGATCATCGTGGTAGTACGCAAACATTTCGTGGCCACCCTCAAGTTGAATGGCAGACGAGGCAAGGATGGGAACGGCGTCCGATCCATGAGCGGCGGCTCGTTCGGCTGTTGTGATGAGTAGCGCGACACCGCCGTCCGATTCCAAGCAACAGTCGAGCTTGCGCAAGATCGGTTCGACAATCCAGCGTGAATCCTGATGGTCTTGAAGTGTGATTGGGCGCTCGTAGAACTGCGCATTCGGATTCGTTGAGGCCCAGTCACGCGCCACGACGGTGTAGCGACCGAAGTCTTCGTTCGTAAGGCCGAACTCATACATGTAGCGCTGGAAGGTCAATGAATAGACCTTGGCCGGCGTATTCAGGCTGAATGGGCTGGCCCAGTTCCAGACGGGATCGGGGTTGGCTTGCACTGGTTGACCAAAACGATGGCCAGAACGTTCGTTGAACGCTCGGTAGACAAGAACAGCGTCGGCCTGGCCACTTTCGACGGCGGCAGCAGCGAGTTGCACGGTTGCACTCGCGCCTCCGCCACCACCACGGGTGCGGGCACAGAAGCGCAACATCGGCACCCCGAGCGAGCGGATAAGTGCGAGTTCGTCGTTTGTGTCCATCGAAAACGTGACCGTGCCATCGACCTCGGTGGGGGAGAACCCTGCGTCTCGGATCGAAGCGAGCGAGGCTTCAGCGGCGAGCTGCATCGTGGACCGCCCAGAGTTCTGCGAGAACTCGGTGTGGCCGATACCGGCGATGACTGCCCGTTTGCCGCTCATGACTGCATCTCAGCTAAACGAAACTGAGGGAGAATGGTGCCGTCGTAATCGACGAAACAGACTTCGACTCTTTTATCGTTGAGGACTTGGTCGTGGGTTGGTGCGACATCAATGAGGTTGGAGACAATCCGCGTACCTTCGTCGAGTTGCACAAGAATCACGATCCGCGGTTCCTCATCGGGCTCGGTCGGATGCTGCGAAATAATCCACGTGAGAATCGAACCTTTGCCTGCCGACTCGGTCGCTTGATTGTTCATCGAACCGCAGTTGGCACATATGGGTGTTGGTGGGTGGCGAAGGACGCTGCAATCGCCACAACGTTGGATCAGAAGTTTCTGACTGTTGATGCCTTCCCAAAAGAAGGCGTCGTCGAAGTCGGAAATCGGGGGACGGACGGTGGTCATAGTGCGCGCTCCTGGCGGAGGGTGGATTGGAGGACGACGCCATCAGCGATGAGTGCATCAATGTCGCTCTGTTCGAAGCCGATTTCGCTCATGATGTCGACGGTGTCATGGCCCACAATGAGCGGTGGGCCGGCAATGCGTGTTGGTGTTTCTGAAAATGTCCACATATGCCCGAATTGATCGAATCGACCAACCTGGGCTTGCTGCACGGTGGCGACCAGACCGGCATCTCGAAACTGGGGATCATCGAATAACCGTATTGCGAACTGGTCATCTTCGATTTCGCAGGGAACGCCGGCCTCATCAAGTAAGCGAAATGCTTCAGATGCGGTGAGCGCTCGAAGGCTGGTGGTGAGCGTTTCGATCGCTCGATCGTTTTCCATAGTTGTAAGTCCGGCGATGCCCAGCGAACGTTCAACGGCCGACCACTGCTCATCGTTTTGAACGGCGAGGCAGATCCATCGGTCTGCCGTCTCGTACAGACGAGTGCGTGGACCGGTGCCGAACATGAGAGCGTCAACCTTTGGCCGGTCGACGCCTTCGCCGGTTTCAGCATCGACCCATGCGTAGGACGAGTTGAGGAGACACGCAGCGAGAATTGATGTCGAAAGGAACTGGCCTTCCCCGGTGAGTTCTCGGTGATAGATCGCCTGGATCATCGCATTGGCGGCTAAGAAGCCGTTCCCGGTGTCGCCGAATGATGTGAGGCTCCAGATCGGCTTTCCGCCGTTGGCCATGCCGCCATCTTCGTATTCTACCCCTGCGAGGCAGGCGCCGGTTTGGTCATTGCCAGGAAGGTGAGCGCGGCTCTTATCGAACCCCGAACTGTGGCAATAGATGAGATCGGGTTTGATCGTTACGAGTGATTCGTAATCAACGCCGAGGCGGATAGCAGCTTCGTAGCGCATGTTGTGTTGCACGATGTCGGCGCGTTTGACCAACTCATGCAAGATGGCAAGACCGCGGGGATCTTTGAGATTGATTGAAATCGATTGTTTGCCACGGTTCGCGGTATAGGCAATGTGCGTTGAGTGCCAAAACGTGTCGTACACGCTGTTGACCTTGATCACGGTGGCGCCGAGATCGGATAACAACTGGTTGCTGAATGGGCCAGCAATCGCCAGACCGAGATCAAGCACAAGCACGCCGTCGAGAGGCGCTTTTAAGTCACTGGATGATGTGCTTGGGTTTGCAGCAATGGGGTTCAGGAGTTCGGCGAGAATCTCCTCGGTGTGCTGGCCAACGGTTGGTGCTGGCCCTTGTACCTTGCCAGGCGTCTTCGACATTCCATAGACGAGGCCCACCTGGCGGATTGGGCCAACTTCGGGGTCATCAAGCGTGACAACTATTCCTTCATCGATGAGTGCCTGATCGTTGAGAGCATCTTCTGGTCGGCGAGTTGGTTGCATCGGGATGCCAACTTGTGCCGCGGCTTCGAGCCATTCTTTTGAGGGGTATTTGGCGTAAGCCGCTTTCATTTGGGAGTGATAGTGGGCGAGTACGACGAGTTCGCTGTAGTCCGGGCCGATACGAGTTGGGTCGTCTGTCGGTTTGTTGATGCGGTCATCGACGCTGATGGTGTCGCCTTGAGAAACGCCGAGAGCGAAGGATGGGTTCGGTACCCAGTTCTGAATCCACTTTCCGTCAGCACACTGAAAGTGGCCTTTGCTTCCACGAGGGTCGAAGATCCAACACATGTAACCGTCGGCCTCGGGATGTTCCGGTCGTTGCCATCCGCCTGCGGTACTTACGAGCACTCCCTGAAGCAGCGAGGTTTCAACCCACTGGCCACGTCCGGTATGCAAACGGGCCCGTAGTGCAGCATTGATTCCCGTCAATGCCAAAAACGATGCTCCGAGACTTGGCCAGCGCGATTGCGGATAGAGCGGGCCTTCGCGATCGGGGCCATCGAAACATCCGGGTGGAATGTCAAGGTCTTCAAGTTCAACCGGTAGCCCGCAAATACGACCGATCGATGTACCGATCCAGCCGCGTTGTTCCCAATGCAGTCCGGTTCGTGCCGCGACGAGCGCATCGATACCCGGGCGATTCTTAAAATCAACATGGCGGCCGTACGGAGTGATCGAACACATCACAAGGCGCGGGTTGCGCACGCGAAGTGTTTCCCAATCGAGACCAAGCGTTTCGGTAACGCCGAGATCAAAGTTTTCGACGAGTACATCGGCACGATCGATCAGTGCGAGGAGTTGTTCGCGTTGGGCTGCATCGTGAATATCGAGTTCGATGCTGCGCTTACCTCGGGCCCACACGCGTGCGCCGGTTTCGGTCTTTCGAGTCGGATCACCACCGGGCGGTTCAACCTTCACGACGTCCGCGCCGTTATCAGACAGCAGCATCGTTGCCATGGGGCCAGAGATCCCACTTGTGAGATCAATGACCCGGATTCCCCCCAGAACTCCAGCCATGTCTGGCATCTTGGCCGACCAAAACACTTTTGGCAATCGCCAACACAATGTTGATCCTCAGTTCCGGGCCTACGCTGCGCCCATGGCTAGGGCGGAACGATTGGATCTCGATGTTGGGGGCCTGGGTCCTGACGGAGTCGAGTGGCTAGCCGCTGAGCTGATTGTCCCCGATCGCATCTCTGCTGCGCCACTGCTGGTGTGTTTACCCGGCGGCGGAATGACTCGGCGATACTTCGATCTGCCCGAAGAGCAGGAAGGCGAATGGTCGATGGCTCGCTACCTCGCCGATTACTTCGGGATCGCGGTTGCTGTTGTCGATCACCCCGGAGTGGGAGACAGCTCGGTTCCCGATGATCCCTATACGTTGAACCCGCGGGTCGTTGCCGCTGTTGATCATGGGGCGTTGTCGGAGCTTGTGGCCCACGCAATGGATCTGTTCGAGCCGACGCGTCTCATCGGACTAGGCCATTCGATGGGCGGCTTGGTGGTCGCACATGCGCAGTGGCATCACCGTTCTTTCGACGCGGTGGCCTTTCTCGGTTTTGGTGGGGCCGGATTGCCCGAGTACCTGACGAAGGCCGAACTTTCCTATGCCGACAATTACGAGCGGCTTGAACCCGTACTTGCTGAGTTGGTTCGCGAACGATTCGGAACTGCGCTTGTTCCCGGCTCAACGACGAGCTCTGAGATGTTGAATCCCGGAACGCTTTCTGAAGCCCGCCAGATACTTGCCACGGCCTCAGGCCCCTTGTTGGCTCTGTGTGGTCTGGCTTCGATGATTCCTGGTTTGTCGAATGCTGCTCTGGCATCGATCGAAGTTCCGGTATTTATCGGTCTAGGCGAGAACGACATCGCCGGGGACATAGGCAATGTTGCGGCTCTGCTCACCTCTTCAGGAAACGTGACGACTTATGTGCTTGCCGGAGCTGGCCATAACCATTCGATTTCGAAGAATCGGATAGAACTGTGGAACGCGCTCGGGAATTGGATTGCCGCTCTCGACGAGCAAGACACCTAAGGGTTATTCCTCGACGAATCCGGCTTCGCTTCCATCGGCGAGAACGTGCTTAAGAATCTTGCCACTGGGATTGCGGGGAAGTCGTTCGGTGCGGAGTTCGACATAGGCCGGGATCTTGTACACCGACAGCGACTTCTTGCAGTGCTCGTGCACATCGAGATCGGTGATGTTGGTGTCGGAGGCAATCACGATGATCGCTTTCACCTCTTGGCCGAGAATGTCGTGGTCGACACCGATCACTGCTGTCTCGATAACGCCGGCCATTTCCTCGATGCAGTTTTCGATTTCGAATGGGTAGATATTTTCGCCGCCGCGGATAATGAGATCGCGTTTGCGTGAGGCGATATAGATGCAGCCACCCTCAATGCGGCCGAAATCGCCGGTATTGAACCAACGACCGGGAAAGAATGCTTCGGCGTTGGCGGAAGGGTGACGCCAGTACTCGGTCATAAGGAGCGGGCTGCGCACACAGATGTTTCCTTCGCCGCCCTCGGGAAGTTCATTTCCTTCATCGTCGGTGATTTTCACTTCGCAGGTTGGAAGCGCAGGACCGATGCACTCGGGCGAAACCTCGAGCATCCAGTTGGGGGCGAACGAAACGAGTGATCCGGTTTCAGTCGAGCCGTAACCGGTGGACATGGTGTGATCGAGGTGAGGGAAGCGGTTGGCGAGCCTGCGCATGATTTCGGGAGTGGTGGCTGAGCCGCCCATGCCTACCGACATCACCTGTTGCGGCGGAATCTCGGCACAGCGGGGGCTATCGAGCAAGCGAAGGATGTGTGTGCCGGTACCGCCAATGATGTTGACCTTGTTGTCGATGATGAAGTCGATGACATCGTCAGCTTCGAAGCGGGTGAGGAACCACGCGCCGGTTGAGCCAGTGTGGAGTCCGTTGACGGTTGCACCGAGGCCGGAAACATGGAACGAGGGAAACACCACGAGGCGAATGGGGGGTGGTCCTTCAGAGGGGCCGCGACCGGCCATGAGCATGCCTCGGGCGCCAAGAAAATTCTGCAGAGTTGTGTAATGGACAACGCTTCGGTGTGAAAGCACCGCTGCTTTTGGTCGACCGGTCGTGCCGCTGGTGAAAATGAGGATGGCGGCATCGTCTTCGTCGATGTGATTGGCGGGGAGCGCTGCCTCGGGCGCGTAGGCCAACATCATCTCAAGGTCTTCGTCGAGATCGAAGCGAGGGATGGTCACGTCACTGGAAAGACGTGCCGCTCGCTTGATATCGAATAACAGCAACTTGGGTTCGGCAAGATCAATTGCGTGCTGCATTTCCGATTCGGTCCACCAGCCATTCATGGCAACCGTGATTGCACCCATCGAAAGGCAAGCCCAGAACGACACGATCCAGCCGTAGGAATTCGCGCCACAGATGGCGACACGGTCACCATGGCCGATCCCATGTTCACGCTGCAGCCACGAAGCAACCGATGCGACGTCGGATTCGAACCCCGCAAAGGTGACTCGGCGGCCATCGCTGAAGATCATCGATTCGCGATCGCCGAACTCAAATGAGTTGATGAGGATTTCGCGCAGCGAACGGGCGCGGTTGCGTAAGACGCCCATGGTTTCTCCACGCACGTCTTCTTGGACCACTTCAAACGGGGCCCCAGGGCTTGTCAGACGCGCGGTGGCATCGTGAAGCGCGGCGAGTTGCGGCAATGTGTGGGCGGGGCCGGTTTCAGTCACGTTTCCTCCAGATTGATGGCGTCCTGCGTGACAGGAGCCGATGCGTGGGCGATGCTAGCGGTCCATGTCAGGAATGCTTGAGGGAAAAGTGGCGCTCATCAGCGGATGCGGCGCTGGTATTGGTGAGGCGTCAGCTCGTCTCTTCGCAGAGCACGGAGCCGTGCTGTGGCTGAACGATCTGCGAGCCGCTGAGCTCAACCGTGTCGTTGACGAGCTCGCGGCCTCTGGCGCTGTTGTCGCAGGTGTTGCTGGCGACATGAGCGATTCAACATTCGTCAACGCCTGGGTAGAAGGTGCGGTTGAGACCTATGGCCGCGTCGATGTGCTTTACAACAACGTTGGGGTGTCTCGATCGGGCCTTCTCGGCGAACTCAGTGACGAGGACTGGCGCTTTCAGCAGTCAGTCACGCTCGACTCGGTGTTCTACGCAACTCGCGCCGTGATTCCGCACATGATTGAAAATGGCGGCGGTTCAATTGTGAGCATGTCCTCGGGCGCTGGTATCGGCGGCAATTACAACCTTGGCGGCTATGCAGCAGCGAAGGCAGGCGTCATCAACCTGATGGAAACGGTGGCGACGGAATACGGCGGTCACGGCATTCGGGCGAACGCGGTGACTCCCGGCCCGACGGCAACCGCACCGCTGCTCAACTACCTCGCAACGCAACCGGGTGGCGTCGATGCGCACGTTGCCGATCTTGATCTCCAGCGGCTGAGTCAACCGGAAGAAGTAGCGCAAACAGTTTTGTGGCTGGCGTCAGACTTTTCGTCGAACATCACCGGCATCTGTGTTCGTAGCAACATTCGTGCCGCAAGCCGTCGTCCGCATGGATCTTGAAGGAACAACAGCTATGGCTTCGAACGAAAGCATCGAACTGACTGCGTGGCGTGATTTCTGTCGTCGGCTTGAAGCAGTGGGCGAACAACTAATGGCCGAACCATTTCCGGCCGATGCTGGCGTGCGCGCCGAGGGTTACGACCACATGGCCGAACAGGTTTTGTGTTGGTTGGGCTGGTCGATCGGTTATCCGAATGCTGCCCGACCCTTCTTTATGCGCCAGAACGATCTGGTTACCCAGTGGGGCGGCCCAAACGCCGATAACGCTTACCGTCACGCTCGCATCGATTCCACCAAGCGCTATCGAGTCCGCGGCCGGATGCATTCCTGCGAAGAGTTCATCCTTGCAATGCGCGCCGGCTTTATGCATCAAGAAAAGTGGGGCACGCTCGCCGAGCACAACGGTTCCGATCTCGGGATTGGCAAGGGCGATGAGTTCGAGTTCTTTCTCGGAGGCGACGGCACCGAACCAGGTTGGCTGCCGATTCCTGAAGGCGCTGTTATGTGCTCTATTCGTGAGTACTACTTCGATTGGACCGAAGAAGAGCCGGCCACGTTCACAATCGAATGTCTTGATGGGCCTGACCATCTGCCCCGAGTAACCGCTGAAGACTTTGCCGCAAAGGTTGCCGACGCAGTCGCCGGTGTTGAGCGTTCGATGTCGTACTGGAATCAGTACATGATCGACCAACGAGCGATGCGTCAGGACAATTCGTTTCAAGGTTCCTTTACGCAAGAAAAGGGTCTCGCTGCCGCGCGTTACGGCTTTTGTTTCTGGGATCTCGGACCCGATGATGCGCTCATTGTCGAGAGCGAAGTTCCCGATGCTCGCTATTGGAGTTTGCAGCTCTATCCCGAGGGTTGGTTCGAACTTGCCGATCCTGTCGAGCGCATGACGAGTTTGAATGATCGCCAATTGCGATTGTCAGACGACGGCCGAATTCGCGCGGTTGTTTCTCATCGAGACCCGGGCGTCGACAACTGGCTCGATGCTGGTGGTCGCCAGCGCGGGCTTTGCACGTTGCGCTGGTTTTGGCCACTCAGCGACGACGCGCCTGAACCGACAGCACGACTCGTTCACGTCGACGAGGTGTGGGAAGGGCTGCCGTCCGACACCGTTCGAGTTTCAGCCGAGGAACGAGCGGCCTTGCTTGAGTCTCGCCGTCGTCATCTGGCCTGGCGTTTCCGAACTTGAGTTCTACGGACGCATAATGCCGCCACCGTCGACCGAAATGGTCTGACCGGTGACATAACGACTTCCATCGCTCAACAAGAACGCAACTGCTGGGCCGATGTCGTCAACGGCGTCGCCATCACGCCCGACGGGGTTGTCGTCGTACATCGACGCAAACGCCTCCTCGCGAGCGGGGTCGGAACCAGCAACCGGCGCCCGATGGCCGGCTGATGCGGGAAGGACACAGTTCACAGTGATGCCGTCACGGCCCCATTCGCGTGCGGCGGTGCGAGTGAGAGAGCGGATGGCTTCGTTCGATGCTGCGTAGGGGCCGTAACCAGCAGCGCCGGTGAGTCCCATCGAGGTTCCCATCGTGACGATGCGCCCCCAGTTGTTCGCGGCCATATGCGGTTGCGCTGCTTGCATGAGCCACAGCGCACCCTTGGGGCCGGTGTCGAACAACAGGTTCATATCGCTCTCGGTGACATCGAGCAGGGAAGTGACGGGTCGAAACGATTGTGCGTTCAAAACCAGTCCATCAATGCGGCCAAATCTCGCGAGGGTTTCGTCAACGACTTCGAAGGAGCGTGAGCGGTCGGCAACATCGGCAACAAGACCAAGGCAGTCAATGTTCTCCGCTTCAAGGGATGTGATTGCCTCTGCAAGTCGTTCGGGCTTGCGGCCGGTGATGACAACCTTTGCCCCAAGCGCACCGAGATGGCGTGCTACGCCGAGGCCAATTCCCCGGGTGCCGCCAGTAATGATGACAACTCGGCCATCAAGATCGTTGAGAGGTGCGCCGGTCATGAGAGCAGCGTAGTTTCCTAATTAATGGCTACGACTTGGAACCCGGGACCACGCCCTGAATGGGTTGAATCGGTGAATGCGGGTCTCGTGTTGCCGATTGCGGCTGAAGCAGCGCTTCCGCTTGATCGTGATGGCCTCATTGGCGAGGCGTTAGCGCGGCAGGGGCGTTCGAACGAGGGGATTGCCGCGCTTTGTGCTCCTGGACCGGGCGCGGGAGAGGACTTCCTTGAAGGACTTGAAATCGCGCTTGATTCGCTCGAAAACGAAGCGAACTTGAACCTGCTGGGTCGATGGATGACGCGGCGGTTTTTGCTGCGCTTGTTAGAAGTCCGAATGCAGATCTGTGATTGGGTTCGCAGCGATCCCGGGGTGCGAGACGAACAAATTATCGAGCCGCTCTTTGTTGTGGGCGCTCCGCGAACTGGCACAACGGTGTTGCACGCGTTGTTATCTGCCGATCATCGCCACCGTGTTCCTCTCGGTTGGGAGTTTCTGCGCCCGGTGCCGCCGCCAACACCCGAAACGTACGACAACGATCCTCGGATCGCGCTTGCCGATGCTGAACTACGTGGCCCGCAACTTGTTACCGGCGGACTCGACGCGATTCACGCTTACGCCGGTCGCATGAATAAGGAGTGCCTCTCGGCAATGTCCTTTGCGTTTCGTGGCGAAGAGTTCATCAGTCGCTACAACACGCCGAGCTACATCGAATGGCTGCAGTCATGTGACATGACTCCGGCGTATGAAATGCACCGTCTGATACTGCAGATTCTCCAGCGCCGTATGCCAACTCAGAAATGGGTTCTGAAGTCGCCGGTGCACCTTCACAATCTTCCCGTCTTGCTCGACACCTACCCAGACGCACAACTCGTCATCACCCATCGCGATCCGCTGGCAATCCTCGGCTCTGTCACGAGTCTGATTGC
>CAMAYJ010000012.1 GCA_945862505.1 Bifidobacterium breve
GGGATACCCGAGATGCCGCCAGTGGTCGCGGGGGCCACGGCGATATCAGGCAGTTTTGAAACAACTGGGGAACCGGAACTGTCAAACAATGGCACTCGGAACTCTGAACCGACTGCGGTCGGGCCACTACTGCCGAACGTCAACGTTGCGTCGATGTCGGCTGCAGCAGGAATCATGAATGTCTGCCACCGATACCCGGCGTTTCCGTCACCCGGGCACGATGCACTTCCACCCAAATTGATCGTGAAGTTCGTTGCACCGGTACCCGAAGACTGTGTCAACGATGCCGTACCGTTGTTCGTCGCCCCTGAAGCAGGGCTACTGAACACCACCGGCAGCAACGATGCGCCTAAGACGATCGATGCAATCGCAGCAATAGCCTTTTTCTTCAAGGAATTCATCTGTGGCCCTTACTTGATGCCCGTGATGAGCGAACCGGTCAGCGTGATGGATCCGCACGTTGCGATCGTGGAGAAACCAAATGCATTGACGGTTTCTTGGCCCGCAGCGGAGCAGACTGCCGAGGTCGGTCCGACAAAGAGAGTCTTGACATCGTTGTTACCGAAACCGGTCACTCGTGCTGTATCGAACACGTTGTACACGTTGCGTCCAAACACTGTGCTGGCATAAAAGACTGACGAAGGTGCGTACACCGTGTCGGTTCCGACGGTGGTTGTGGTGTAAGCCAGACCGAGATTCGCACCGGTACCGTCATTTGTAATTTCTGCGAGGTCAACACCTGCTGCAAGCTGACTCAACGCAACACCGTTACCTTGAGCAATGAAGTTCCCTGCGGAGAATCCAATGATCACCTGCTTGCCTGCCAGGGCGTCACCCTTCGCCTTCAGCGCAGCAGCATCGTTCTCCTGGAGTCGAAGACCGTTTCCTGCAGTCTCACAAGTCAGGGTGGAACTGGCCTCCTGAACAGCAGTCGCCGTCGTCATTCCATTCCAAGACAAATAAGTGCCCGATCCGAGCTGGATTCCACACGGAACAACTTCAACACCATTAATGGTCTGCGGGCCAGTGGTGAACAGCGTTGTGATCTGCGCTTGAGTGAATTCCGTTACCGGCGTCGTCACCGATGAATCGGCATAGTACGCAACCGACAGAGCATCTCGACCGAAAGGAATATAGGTAAGCGCAGTGCCGGTATCACCCGAGCTTGGGCCACTCGATGAACGAGCGAAATCAAACAGACCAGTAACAACCTTGGAGCCACCACACTGATCAGCCGGGCCGTAAACAGTGCCGTCAATGGCACGGCTCAACGCACGACGACCCTCAGACGAACCATTGGGACGATACGTCGTAGGAGCCTTCAACTTAGGTGCAATGCAATTATCGGTATGAGAAGCAAGTTTCGAATCCCAAGAAGCAATGTGCTTCGAACCCGAGCCGGAAGAACTCTGAACCGGAGTAAAAGCGTTGCCGTTCGCGAAGCCAGACAGGGCAGCCATCACATCCATCGTCGTGTCCGAACCTGCACCCACAAGCGCATCAGCGAACTTCGGGTCAGCACTAACCGGCGATGATGGAGCGAGAAGACCAACACTGATAGTCGCAGCCAAAGCAGCAAGAACCAGTTTTGAGCGCTTCATTTTACGAGGGAGCAGCGGCATTTCAGATTCCTTTCACAGTCTCAGAGACCTATCTGGCAGCTGAGATACTCAACGTCATGCGAAGTGAAACAGACCCAACCGACAACCAAATGAAGAGAAAGTAAACAAATCCGGTCAACCGGAACTGTTCACTTTTTCTCAACCAAAACGACCATTTACGTAGTCAGCAGTCCGCTGATCCTGGGGATTTTCGAAGATCGCATTGGTCGGTCCGTGCTCAACGATCACGCCAGGAGTTCCCTGCTCCGCAAGAAAGAACGCGCACTGATCGGAAACGCGCGCAGCCTGCTGCATGTTGTGGGTGACGATCACGATCGTCACATCCTTTCTAAGATCAACAATCGTCTCTTCAATACGTCGAGTCGAAGTCGGATCAAGAGCCGAACATGGCTCGTCCATCAAGAGAACTCGAGGGCGAAGTGCTAGGGCGCGGGCAATGCACAATCGTTGTTGTTGTCCGCCAGAAAGTCCTCCGCCCGGCTGGCGAAGTCGGTCACGAACTTCCTTCCAGAGCCCAGCTCTTTGAAGACTTGACTCCACGATTTCGTCGCGCTGTGTGACTGTGATCTTTGTACCGGTAACTCGGAATCCGGCAACAACGTTGTCGTAGATGGACATGGCGGGAAAGGGATTTGGCTTCTGAAAAACCATTCCCACTTGGCGCCGAGCATCGATGACTTTTTTCTGGAGGTCGTAGATATCTTCGCCGTCAAGCAGAACCTCACCTGACAAAGATGCACTCGGAACAAGCTCATGCATCCGATTCAGAATTCGTAGAAACGTCGATTTACCGCAGCCCGAAGGGCCAATGAGGGCGGTCACTTCGCCTGCCGACATCGTGAGCGAAATCCTGTCGAGGACGTGATGATTTCCAAACCAGGCAGAAATGTTTTCGGCGCTGAGTTCGGCGAGTGGCAAATCTTCGAATTCGAATTCCTTCCGTATCGAAAACATCCGTCGGCTCTTTTTGACTGAGTCGCCGACTACCGTCCGTGCCGGAACTTCTCCTAATGACTCCGCATACCGACGCTCGACCAGCCCAAGAAATTCCTCTTCATCTTCCGCCTTCAAGCAGAGTCCGAAGTTATGTAGTTCTGTTGTCTGCAACAGAACCGAATTTTCTAATTCGCGATCAATTTCAGTGATCTCGGAAAAGAGCCACTTCCATTCGCGCATCTCTTTGTGGGCTACGACACCTTCATCACTGACCGTAACGGTGGCGTCTAATGCAACGACGACGACCTCATTTGATTTCATCACTTGGATCACTGATATTTCCCGGAACTCGACAGGGTGAGAACCGGATTCGACTCGATTGCTGTCGTTATTTACGTCTGGCGCTATCTGTTTCATCATTTTCCTCACAACATGTTGGGTAGCAAGCGAGCAAATTGGTCGCTCACTGCGAGTCCGACCAGAACCAATAGTGGTGAAACGACTATCCAAGTTTTCATGCGACTCCAGCGATTCCATCCCCAGATGAAGAGCGCCATCACAACCACAAGGGCCTCAAGCCAAAGAACTAATTGCCAAACAGTTGACGAATCCACGCCCATGAATTTCTCCGAAGCTGGGAGAGTCTTCGAACTAAAAGCTGCACCTGACGACGCGACAGCAGTCCCCTCTAATTCCGCATCGACTCGAACGATTCCGTCGGGCATGAAGGGGCGGCCCTCAACTGTCACAAGTTGGACCCGTGATTTTCCCTTCTCGATTTTCGCTGGCACCGGCTCGCCCTCTGAACGAACCGCAATGACCGAGAACTCAAACTCTCCCTGGCCTGTCGTAACACGAATCGGGTCGCCAACCTTGAGTTCGCTCAAGCGACCAAACGGAGCGCCGAATGAGGCTCGTCTACCCATAACGATGCTGGTTCCGACTTGACCGGGAAAGACGGTGTCCATGCGATAACCGGGACCATCCATGGTGATGCTCGATGAAGTCCCAGCAAACACAACCTGTTGAATTCCAATTGACGGTACTTCCAAATACGCCATAGCTGTACCGGGTCGGATCATCTGTCTTTCGACATTGACCGGTCCCGTCGGTGCTGTCCCCTCTGCCAATTCAACGCGAAATGAATTGAATGCTTTCTGTTGGGCAGAGCGTTGCTGCATCCCTCCCACAACTGAAATTGAGGCCAAAAACGCGACCAGAAGCACAGCGAAAACCACTAGCGAAATTCGGACCAGTTGGGCCCGACCGCCAAGCGCTGGGGTCTCTCCTGCGGGCCGCCTGGCAAAGAACGATTTCAGCCAGGGTTGCGAACCGCTCTCGCTTTCGGACCCTTCGGCCGACGGCGCTTCTTCGACAACTGCTCCAGTTGGGTTCATTCAACTTCATCTGCCGGTTTCGGAGACTTGCCCACGAGGTACATCATTCGCCCCGCGACCAGGAAAACTATCGCCCAGAAAAGTATTGACCAGACGCCACTACCCGTCATCGGCAGTCCGCCACCCGAGCTCGAAACCGGAGTGTCTGTCGATCCATCACCTGCAAGGGGATCGGTAGTCGTGGTCGACGTTGACTGTCCAACCGTTGTCGTACTCGTCGTACTTGTCGGAGCGGCCGTGGTCGTTGTTGTCGGAGCGGCCGTGGTCGTTGTTGTCGTCTGAGCAACCGAAGCAACCCAGTCAACCTTCGCGTTGTCCTGGTTGGTCGCGTCGTTTGTGATCGTGATCTGCTGACTCCAGTACGACTTCAACTGGGTAGAACCAGCCGCACCAAGTGTGCACGCCACCCCAATGTTGTATGCCCCATCGGGGATGTTGGTTGGTGAAAACACCTGGAAATTGAAATTGGGGATACCCGAAATGCCGCCAGTGGTCGCGGGGGCAACCGCGATATCGGGAAGTTTTGCAACAACCGGAGAACCGGTGGTGTCAAACAATGGCTGTCGGAACTCAGAACCAACTGCGGTCGGACCACTGCTGCCAAACGTCAACGATGCGTCGATGTCGGCCGCAGCAGGAATCATGAATGTCTGCCACCGGTACCCGGCGTTTCCATCACCCGGGCAAGATGCACTACCACCCAGATTGATCGTGAAGTTCGTTGCACCCGTACCCGAGGACTGTGTCAACGTTGCCGTACCGTTGTTCGTCGCACCTAAAGCAGGTACAGCGCTGAAAATTCCAAGAATCGACAACAGAACCGCTGATGCCAAGAGCAGACCCATGGCACGAAGGTTCGTGAAGTACGTCCTAATTGTTGATTCCACTTTTTGCTCTTTTCTTATCGAGAAATTTGTAGGAAATGAGTCCGGCAAGCGCGACAGCGACCACACCCAGCACTAATAGGACAACAGGGCTTGATTCGCTTTCGGCGGTCACGCCGCCAATAACAGTCCAGCGAATGTTGGCTGGGCTGTCGCTCGTATCCTCACTGATTTCAATCGTCGTTTCCCAGATCCGCGTTGCATCGTTCATAAGCGAGCAGGCGATCCCCATCTTGTAAAGACCAGGCGCAAGAGTTCCTGGGGGGAAGACGGCAAATGAGAGTTGAGGAATGGAATCGATTCGTCCGGGTTTGTCTGGAGCAACAGCAACCGACGTGAGATCCTGAACGTACGGACGGGTGTTGACGTCGTAGAGAGCCCAGTTACCTTCACCAGCAGGCTTTGTGGATTCAAACCTCAGAGTCTTGGGGTCAACCGTTTGAGGAACGATGAAACTTTGGATTCGGTAATTTCCCTCTGCGCTGTCGCCCTGGCATTCAGATTTTCCCTGCAGGATGAATGAAAACGACGTCGAACCTTTACCGTCGGCGATTTGCTTTCCAGCATTCGGACCGTTGCCTGCAACAACAACAATGGAATTCGAATCCACATCTGTTTCCGACGCACTCGCAAGGCTCAACCCTGCCACCGGCAACTGAATGATGAAGAAACCCAGGAGCGCAAGGATCATTTTTGAGAGGAATCCGCGCCTCATGATTGTCTCCGCCTCGGACGCTTGGTGATCTCAAGTGCCGACAGAGTTGCGAACACTCCAAGCGCTGCCAGTGCAGGAACGACGAACCTGATTGGCGACATCCCAAAAATTGGAGTCGTCGCGATGACTGATTCTCCGGTTGTTGATGGCTCAACGACCTCGGAAGGAGTTGGCTGGGTCGGGGCACCGACCTGCACCGGCATTGCAGCCGAATTCCCGTACGAACTCTCCCCATCGGTATTGTCGTCGGCAACTGCAGATGAGGTCGGCTGCAGTTCACGGATTGTCTTCGCTGCTTGCGCTGATTGCTGTCGCAATGTCTGCGGCATTGAGGCATACCCGATCGGCAATTCTCCGATGTCATAGCCCGGCGATTGACCAGCACCGCTTGCGTATTCAATAAACGACGCGTAGTCGTTGCGATCCGCCTGCGGAAGTCCGAGTGGTCGAATTACTCCGTAATTTATGGCTGTCAGTGGATAGGAACCATTCGACATTTTTGTTTGGTCAGGTTCACGAACAGCCGGATTTGTCGGAGTAGTCATCGACGCCACCGCCTTCACGAGCGCCTCGCTCGTCGGAGAAATGAACTGACGTGACGCCGAGTTGTCTCCGGCTCGACTCAATTTCGCGATCTGTAAGCCGTAAATCAAGGCTGAGGATGTGTCTGTAACCCCGATCATGGCTCGGCGGCCCAAGTACTGGGGCTGTGAACGTTTCCAGACCTGGTCCGTTGATAACGCAAAGACATCTTTCACGATGCGGGCACCATCGTCAGCAACGCGCAAGACGCGGGCCACATCGGTAAGGCTTTGGGAGTACGGCATCCAATCCGGACCGCAAAGCGCATTTGGGATGACACCGGTGTCAATCGCTGGCGACTGGTAGCAAAAGGGATCAGCTTTGGGCAACGATTCCGGTACTGAGTCAGCGAACGGCAAGCCCGTAGAATTCGCAGCTCCCGTTGTCGCATAAACGGGATTGACTTTCATCCCCCACTCGTCGGGCTGGCCATCAAGCCATCGCTTCGCCTCCGGGTCTGCCAAAATCCATTCCCAAATTTGGCGGGCAGCATCTGAATTCCGAGACGGGAGTTGCAGGCCACTAAAGGTTCGCTGGTCACCAACTTGCAACAATGCGAATTCCGGATTGAAGTTCAGAAAATCTGGATCAGTCGCCAAATTGTTTGGATTTCCAGCCAGCCAGGGATAACCGGGATTCTGAAAGATCTGAACCTGCGAGACATAGGACTGGGTCAAAAGTTTCGCCACGATTCGCGGCGTGAGATTGAGATTTGCAACCCTTAATCCTGCAAGAAGCTGCTCATCACTAGGCGCGTCCAGTTTCGGGATTCTCTCGAAATTAAAGGCAATGGCAAGTCCGGATATTGAAAGTGGGGCGTAGACCGTCGGCTTAAGCGGGTCCTCGTCACTTGATTCGAGAGGCCTCTGCACAACCGAAAGTCCTGCAGACCCTTCCACGGGATTCACAATTTGTTGTCTTGCGCTTGCGTCCGGAATTGTCGCATAGACAAATGGAGGAAGCGATCCAGTGCCACACAACTTGGGCTGCCATTTTGTGATGGCTGCGACGAGTAACTCATTTCCAACAATTCGACGCTCGTTCTGCGAAATTGAACATTGCGAATCGACCGCTACAAACTCGAGTGGAATTGCAATTCGATTACTCCACGCCGCAGGAGCGAGCGGAGAGGTGAACACTCCGAACGAACGAGCATCCTGCTCATAAGGCGTATCGACGTTTTCAATTTCTGCGGTCGAGCGCGGAACGACCACGATCCAACATTTAGGAACTTTCAAGGAGCCGCCCTGCTGCGCCTCCACTCGCTGCCCACATCCCAAGCCAGAATTTTCAAGACCGGTAACGGTCTGGAAAATCTCCGAACCAGTACCGTCCGAAAGAGTTTGACCAGCAGCGATTTCGTTCGTTGTGCTGGCACTGAAATACGGGTTCAGCCAAAAGTTGCCCCCAACGATCGAGGGATTGAAGTTTGGATCTATGTGGCGGCCAATTTCGGTTCCGTCGACGGCCTTAAAAGGCATCCAGACATTCGACGTTTGAGAGTCGACGTAGCCAACTTGTGGGTCAAAATTCGGCCAAGTGGTGCGACTAATCAAACGACTTGCGGAAAATCCTCCGGGCAATACGCCAGAGGGCAGACCGCCATAGACACCAGACGCTGCGCCAGTTGCGCACTGACTGGGCGGCGGTCCAGGGTTTGCTTGATTTGATCCGTCATCCTCGCCCCAGCACTGGAATATCTGAAGAAAATTGCCGCCAAACCTTCCCGGTCCTTGCAATGTCGGTGTGGCCCCAGTCCAGGAAATCGAGACGGCCTGATTGACCAGTTGGCGCGTTTGGTTCACCTTCACTTGCAACGCTGCGAACGATTCGCGTCCCGAAACCGTGACGGCCGAATCAGTATCCGGAAGTCTTGTATCCGTTCCGGCGCTACCAATCACTGAATTTGCCGAGGACTGTTGTGGAAGCAGAGCTACAAGCAACAGCGCTACTGCGACGGAGAGAAGGACGTTCTTCGCGTGAGATCGAATTCTCATTTTTGATTTCGTTTCGAAAAGTACTGAATGCCGATAGCCGGGCCGACAATGACCATCGCCAGAAGGAGCACGACGAGAAGCGTCAGTGTTTGAGAACTCGTCCATCCTCCCGGCGCCGCTAATGACACCGGAATTGCACTTGCTAATGAATTACTTCCTCCGGCGGAATTGACTACCGAACAATCTTCCGTGGCCGGATCACAGTCGGTTCCCGATGCCGCGGTTGCCGCTGCTGCGGCCTCAGCGCCTGCCGCACCGGCTCCGGAACCACCCGCAGACCCTGCACCGGAATTTGTTGCGGTGGGTTGGCCTGCTGCCCCACCAGTTCCAGCAGCGCATTGGGTCACGTTGATTTTGTCGCAGTCAGAGGGAAACGGCGCATTTTTTGCCAGCAGGTTTGTTCCATCCGGCGAAAAAGTCGGGTTGTTACAGCTTTTGACATCGACTGATTGAACCTCGACCCCAGGTATTTTCCGGATTTGCTCAAGGCTTGATGACACCAGATTGATTGGGAGTGGCGAATAGCCGAGTGATGCAGACTGCTGTTGCGCCTGGCACATCGCGTAGTAGGTGAACGCTCCAAGCGTCCTACCTTTTGCCGCATTGAATTGCCCTCGAATTGTTGTCGGCAGAATGAAATATGAGTACGACGACAGTTGGTAATTGCGTGGATCGGTGTCGTTGTACACATCATCGAGAATTTGAGTCAGGTAATTGGGCGAAGCAGCGTCTGTATTGATTCGAGCCTTCAGTAGTGAGACCGACACGTTCGTCGGGCTGGGCTCTGTGTAGAAGCCGGCCTTATTCAGCACTTTTGCGACTGGGAACCTTGAGCCAATCGCATAGGAGTAATTCACGTATCCAATTGATCCCTCAGCAAAACCCTGCGTCACGTAACCCGTGATGCCAAGATCGCCTGCCTGTGCCTTCATCCCAGTAATCGTGGGATAGGTGGAGGTTGCGCCACACGCAGGTGCTCTTCCCGAGCGTCGGCAGTAGTCGTTCCAGAGCGGCCCGTGTTGGCTGATCATCCATCGTGTGAACTGCGCTGTCGAACCGGAACCGTCCGAACGTACGACGGGAACTACTGGGCGATCAGGCATTGTCAGCCCGGGATTGTCCGCTGCAATCGCAGGATCATTCCATCTTGTGATCGCACCGGTGAACAGTTTGGTTACGTTCTCACCTGAAAGTCGGAGATTGGTGACACGTTGTCCGTTGATCTTCAAGTTGTAAATAAACGAGGTGCCACCGGCCGTTACCGGAATATATGCATAGCTTCCCGGAGCGGGATTTTCAGGCGCCGAACCATCTTCCGGTTGAAACTGAAACGGAATATCAGAAGCTGCGTAATCAACGGTTCCGTTTAGGAAATTTTTGCGACCTGCGCTGGATCCGCTTGGGTTGTAGTCAACGGTGATTCCAAATTGTTTGACATTGACGCGCATCGCATCGATGGCAACCGCAGACCAGGAGGAGCCTTCGCCAGAAATTCGCTGATAGCTCGCCTGTGCCTCAGCACTCGGGCCTGAAGCACCAATGACGGATGCCACGAGTCCGAACAGAACCAACGCCCATACCTTTTTCATGACTGCTCCGTTTCGATATCAGGCTCGATGCGTTTCAGGTCCCGCAGCGAACGGCTTTCTGCTCGTTTTCGCTGGCGAGAGGAAAGCTGTCCGGCCGGCCGGCCGCCAATCAGTCGAGCCACTGCGAACAACACAAGAACCAACACCATCAAGACCGCCGCAGTAGCAAATCCACGGGCGATAAGAGCCGGTTGTGGTGACTGGACGAATTCGAACACCGACAGCGGTAGCGAAACCATGGGATCGCGCAGCGGATTGACATTCAGGGTCGATGCAAACCCGGAAGTGAGCAGCACCGGTGCGGTCTCGCCGATACCACGAGCAACACCGAGAATGACTGCAGTACCGAGTCCGGGGCGAGCCGTTGGCAGAACCACATGCCAGACAGTGCGGCGTTCCGGGGCCCCGAGTGATGCAGAGGCCTCGCGAAGGTTTCCTGGAACCAACCGGATAACGACATCTGCTGACCGGATAATGATCGGCAGCATCATGATGCTCACCGCAAGGGCTGCGGCGAGTCCCGATCGTGGTAGTCCGAGAATCAGGATGAAGGTTGCGAAAATAAAGAGTCCGGCAAGGATCGATGGGAGAGCCGACATGGCGTCGACCACTGTTCTCACTAACCGATTGAAACGACCCCGCGTTTCGTTGAGGAAAACTGCGCAGGCGATTCCCAGAGGAACAGTCAATACGATCGCGATGCCGATGATGATGAGCGTTCCGATAATCGAATGTTGGATTCCCCCGACAGACAGCGGGTCAGCTGGTCCCGCCTCGCTCATATCCTCGGTGTACAAATTCCACGTGACAAGCGCATCTCGTCCACGCCACAAAGTGAACGCCACTACTGATGCAAGAGCCGCCAAAGCGAGGGCCCCCGATGCAGCCAAAATCGCTGTCATTACTTTGTCGACGACAATGGGACTTGGATTCGTGAGCGAGACCAGTAGCGCGTAGAGGCCAAGGAAGATAAAGAACGCAACCACGACAAATCCGACCGAACCCTGCAGCGGTGCAAGAAGTCCGAACAACAAATAGGTCACGGCAATGGCACTCGCACCGGCGCCCAAAATGTTGCCAAGGTCCTCGCGGGAAATGCCAGCAATCCTCCGCGTGTTCGACGGGGGAAGTGCGATTGGTGATATTTGCGGGAGAGTGGTTTTCGGACGCTGAGACTCCACGTTTCCCACCTGGTCTCCCACCGAGTCGGATTTCTCCAAAATCGTCATGCTTCGCTACTCGCACCGGATCGCGATCGAGCGACAAACGCCGATGCGATGAAATTGACGACAAGCGTCATGGCAAAGAGGGCTAAGCCGGCTGCCATGAGCGCCGAAAGGCCGAATGACGAAGCTTCCTTATACCCCAGAGCAATCAGACTTGACACCGAATTTCCCCCCGTTTCGAGTATTCGGAATTTGATGTCGAAACTGGGCGAAATAATCAGCAGTACTGCGATCGTCTCTCCGAGTGCTCGTCCGAGCCCGAGCATCGTTCCTCCGATGATTCCCCCGCGGGCAAACGGCAACGAAACAACTCGAATTGCTCCCCAGCGTGTCGCTCCCAAAGCGAAGGCACCTTCTCGCTCGCCTAGGGGAACCTGTGAAAAGACCTCACGCATCACCGAGCTTTGAATCGGCATCACCATGAGAGCGACGACGACACCAGCGATGAAGGCAGAAGCTGTAAACGCAGACGCGTTCGGTAACGCACTATTTGACTCGGCTCCTTCCACACTGAATATGGGGATCCAGCCAAACCATGTTGAGATCCACCGGGAAAGGCCAATTACTCCTGGTTGAAAGAAGAACAGCCCCCAGAGTCCATAGACCACGCTGGGAACAGCAGCCATCAGATCAACAAGTGATACCAAAATTCCGCGGAAACGCGCAGGAGCGATATTCGTAATGAAAAGCGCGGTGCCAAGCGATATAGGGATAGCGATTGCAATTGCCACCAATGCGATCAAAACCGTGCCTAGAAGAACTGACCCAATGCCGAATCGACCTCGATCCGGTTCCCATTCGGTGGTGGTGAGGAACGAAACTCCAGTTTCGCTAAGTGCATCAAAGGCCTGAACGCCGAGAAAGACGCCTACGGCAACCATGATGGCCAGCACTGCGATGCCCGTTGAGGACAAACCAACTCTGAAAATTCGATCGTTTCGATCTCGAACAGTATTGATAGTCCGCGGATCTGGTTCGCGACTCTCTGGCTCCGTTTGCGGAACGAATGTCTCGGTTTGGGTCAGCATCGCTCCACCAAATTGGAGTACTTCTCATGCTGAGTCCGCGGGCCGCGTCGAATGGCGTCGAGTCCTTTTTCGCCCAGTTCGGTAGACCCCAGGGGTCGCTCAATGAGTTTGTCGTCGGTTGGAGAACCAACGACAACTTCATTGGTCAAAAACTCTCTAGCCACAGCGGCGAATGTAGAGAGAGCGAACGACATGCTTCCGAACTGCTGGTTACCCACAGAAGAAGGCAAGGTGAACAATTCCGACCTAGACCTTGTCGTCAAGGATGAAGCCAAACCCTCTCACCGCCCGTATTCGACGAATACCTTCCAAATTTTCGAGTTTCGTTCGAACCCGACGCACCACCGAGTCAAGCGAATCCGGGCCTTCGCAGCCGCTCTTCTCGCTCAAAACACGCTTTGACACCACCGAGCCGGGACGATCGGAAAGAACCGAGAGGACCGCAAATTCACTGGATGAGAGCCTGATTGCCTGTTCTCCCAAAGACACCGACAAGTTGCCCGGATTGAGAATGATTCCGCTTTCCGCTCTTGATATCGCGGGTCTCCTTCGAGCCACTGAACGAATTCTCGCCAGCAGGAGGCGATCGGAGATCGAACAGTCAACAAACTGATCAAATCCAGCTTCCAACGCTCCAACTACGACATCACTGTCCGCATCGTCACCGACGGCTATTGCCCGTAATCCGCCTGACTCGAGGAGTTTCGCCCACAACTCGACATCAGTCGAGGGTCCAAAGAATACGATTGGTACGCTCATCGGAGGGATTTCCGAAGTACCGGAGACGACTTCCCATCCCTCGTCACCAAGGAATCGTGCTATCCGATTAGCCCCTGGAAGACCTGCATCAACATAAACAGTGGGCGCGCTCTGCGAACCTCTCACTGCCGGCGAATTCCTAAGCCGCATCACTTGCAGGGAATCTGATCCTTCACCTCGAGCAAATTAGATGCGCTCGGTTAAGCCCTTGCTACGAACGCGCATTGCAAAGATGAACTTCAGATAAATACTTCCGTTGCTCGGAGGAGTTCGCCGTCGAACCGTAAGGACGGCCTCTCAAAGCGCTGGTAGTAAGCAACAAATTTGGCCAGAGTCGTTTGCAGACATTCGACGTGAGGCTGCGTCGCAGATTTAACGGCCGACGAGACCGGCATCGACCTTCATCTGAAGACCAGTCACGTAACGGGCTTCGTCACTGGCGAGATACACAACCGCGTTCGACACATCGATTGGTTCGATGAACTCAACCGGCATGGTGTTCATGAACACCGGGCCAACGGT
Organism: Bifidobacterium breve; assembly: GCA_945862505.1. Taxonomy (GTDB): domain Bacteria; phylum Actinomycetota; class Acidimicrobiia; order Acidimicrobiales; family Acidimicrobilacustridaceae; genus Acidimicrobilacustris. The sequence goes on from CAMAYJ010000012.1 coordinate 13,258, forward strand.
GGTTGCACGCTCCTCGATCAGTGCACCAAGCCCAGGAACATCACCCATCGGTGTCGTGACACCGGCCTGATGAATCGAGTTGGCGCGGATGTTGTACTCGCCGTATTCGATGGCAAGCGCGTTCACGATGCCAACGAGTCCGTGCTTGGCTGCGGTGTAGGAAAGCGTGAAGGGTTGGCCCTTGAGACCGGCAGACGAACTGATCACGATGAAGCAACCGCCTTCGCCGCGCTCGAGAAAATGCGGAAGCACTGCCTGCACCGTGTTGTAGGCGCCGGTGAGGTTGACGTCGATGACGTCCTGCCACTGGTCCTGAGTCATCTCATGGGTACGGGCCCAGTTAAGAATGCCGGCATTGGCAACAACAGTGGTGATGAAACCGAGTTCATCGATGCCGCGCTTTGCGAGTGCCTTAAGCGCATCGGGTTCGCGAACATCGACGTGATCCCAAATGACACGTTGGCCGGTGGCCTCAACAAGACGAACAGTTTCGGCGAGATCTTCCGGGGTCGCGGGACGGACACCGCTCGTGCCAACAGGGCCGCAGATGTCGCTGATGATGACATCGGCGCCTTCTTCGGCCATGCGGACCGCATGGGAACGGCCCTGGCCTCGTGCTGCTCCAGTGATGAACGCGACCTTGCCTGCGAGACGATCCACAACACTCCCCTTACACAATCAGCGATTCGGTCGGGCGACCGATCAGGTGGCAAAGAGTAGTCACTGTCGAGAGGAACCATCTCTAGAATCCGAAGATGATCTCTGGTCGCCGCAACCTCCCTCGAAACATCCTGATCGCCCTCACCATCACCGTGGGTGTCTTGGCGGCGGGGTGTTCAAGCGACAGTTCGACCTCAGGTTCAAGCACCCCCACCTCCACCGCCGCCGGAACCACAGGCAAACCTGAATCTTCGGTTGTGCTCAACAAACAAGCACAAACTGTGCTCGATCAATTACTTCAATACCCAAGTGCGTCCCAAGCACAGGTGTCCTCAGCGATCCTCACCATTGCGCCTGGAGTTTCGACTGGCCTGCACAAGCACGATGCTCCGATGTACGCATACATCCTTGAAGGGACCCTCACCGTGACCTACGAGGGGGGCATCGTGAAAGAGTTCTCCGCCGGTTCCGCAATTCTTGAAGCTGTCGGCACACCGCATAACGGTGAAAACAAAACCGATAAGCCGGTGAAGATTTTGGTCGTCAACATCGGCGCCGAAGGCGTTGCAAACTCGGTCACGCTGTAATACAGCAGCGACTCATCAGTTGTTTAACGCTTCGGCGAAGCACTCACTCGCAATTCGAGTGAGGACAAACGCTTGCTCCCAACGATCGCTCTCTTCTTCAAGATCACCGTTAGGTGTCGGAAACTTCCGGGCGTATCCGATGTCTGCGGGAAGAAGTTCGGGGGCAAAGCCGATCTGCAAGTCGAGTACCGGTTGCCGGTCATTCGCAGCGTTCGAAATAAAGCCAGCAAATGCTTTTGTCCACATCGCACGAAAGTGGCTGACAGGTGCGACATCTTCATCGCCCGCACCAACATTGATCTGAACACAGCCACCAGTTCCGATGCGGCCATGCATGTATCGGACTCGTTCCATAACCGGCGCGAGTTGTTCAATCTTCGCGGTCATGTCACTAACAGGCATGTCGTGGCCGGTGTACCAATGAGAAAAGTCGCCGTTGAAACGAATTTCCGGAAATCGCTCGATAAGTCTGAGTGTGCGCCAAATGTCTTGGGTCATCGTGGCGCGGTGCGTTTCGATGAGAAGCGGGATGCCGGCAGTCGAGCTCGCTTCAAGCACTTCCTCAGTCAGGCGATCGGCTTCGGCATCGGATTCCATTCCCGTGCCCACCATCAGCGTGCTGCATGCAATCCCTTGATCGGCCCATTCTTTGGCCCGTTCAACGAGCCCGCCGGGAACGATTCGAATGTCAAAGGTGATCGGAACCAAACCAAGTTCATGACATAGCAATGGACTCGCACCCTGGATGCCCTGATAACCAGCCTCCTTGGCGGCTTCCAGAATCGCCCGCTCATCGCCGACAGGGCCGCTGCTCCATTCGGGCAGGAGCCATGTACTTCCCATATTCAGGTCACGTCGAAAACTTGGAATCGTTGTCATTGCACTCTCACGTCTTTTCGATAAGTAACGGAAGTGTTCCGTGGCGGCGAATAAAAATGCTGGGTCGCCGAGTCATTGGGTTCGCGGGATCAAGACGAAACGACTTGGTTGATGCCAGCAACTGCTCCAGCGCGATTCGAGTCTCCATTCGAGCCACCGGTGCGCCGATGCAAAAATGGATGCCGCGACCGAACGCAAAATGCGGAGCCAAACGCTCCTCTTCCTCTTCGGCTGTCTCCTGTTCTTTCGAACCGGGTACCGGTCGATTTGCTGCCGCCCACATCAACATCACGCAACTCTCGGCAGGAATAGCGACACCACCGATCATCGTGTCGGCGGGAGCGTAGCGATAGTGAAACTGAAACGGTCCGTTCTCACGCAGGAACATCTCGATTGCATCGGGGATTCCTGAAGGATCTCGACGGAGCCGTTCCTGTAATCCCTGGTCTACAGCCAGAGTTTCGATCGCTGTTGCCATCAGGCTTGCAGTGGTTTCCGAACCGGCGGTCACAAACACCAAGAGCATGCTGCCGACTTCGGTCATCGTGACTTCGCCCGCTTCGAACATGCCCGCAAAGACCCCAAGAAGCCCAGATCGATCTTCCGGAGCTTTCGCGAGTTCCCCGTCAAAACGCGTTTGAACAAAGGCTCCTAATTCCAGTGCAGCGGCCGCGCCTTGAGCCATGCCTTCAAGATCGGTTACGCCATCGAGCAACATCCCCGTCGCAAATGTGAAGTGCAAAACCTGTGCGACATCGTCATCAGGTAGCCCCAGCAGTGAACACACTGTTTGCGCCGGCACCTGGTCACTGAAGGTCGAGACGATGTCAACTTGCTCGGTCGCCAACACGGTTTCAAGGGAACGATCGACAATCGCGCGTACTGCCGGTTCAAGTTCCGCCATTGCACCCGGGCTCAAATGTGGCTGAACGAGTTTGCGTTGACGGGTGTGGTCGGGAGGATCGGCCGTCGCAAACACATGGCTGGGATCGCGGTACGTCGAAAATCGCAACGCAACCGGGCACCCATTCCCATCATTGTGCAAAAGACTGACAATGTTCGATGAGAAATCGTCAGTACGGCCCACGATCTCTTTGATCAGATTCGGATCAGAAATCAAAAATGTGTCTTGACCCGGGATCTGCCAAACAGGTGCCTCTTTACGAAGCAGGTCATAGAACGAATGCGGGTCATCGAGCACATCATCTCGAAGAAGTGTCTTCGGATCATTGAGATCGATGGGCGCGTTCATCAGCCTTCCGCACTCCAACGTGCAAGTTCGGTACGAAGCCAACCGTTTTCCCAGAAGCTCACATCGCCACCATTGTCGAGCAAGTACCGGTGTGCGTTTGCCATCAGCGATCGAAGGCGCGGATTCTCTGATTCGGTCTGCGCGATCGCTTCGCCGAGCGTGAGAGCGAGTGGTGCGTTGCCTCGTTCGAGTGCTGCCTCCGCTCGATCAAGCGCTGCATCGGTTCCTGTGAGCACAAGAAGTTCCGCGAGCGCTGCCGGAGCACTATCGGGATAGAACTCGGTGGTTGATTCAAGTTTGAACCAACCGACATATTCCTCCCAGAACGTGCGCACCGCCCATGAGACTTTGCCGTACCCCTGACCGACACGAAGCTCAGGTGGAAGTTCGATCTTTTCCATGAGCGTCCACATGTCCACGCCCGCGTTGAAACCTTTGAGTGCTTCTTCGTGCACGTAGACAACTGCGTCATGAAGTCGCTCAAGGGATGCTTCAATCAATTCTGCGCCAACGATCGGTTCGTAACGACCGGTAACGAGGATTTCTGGTCGGAGCTCGCGAACAAAACGATTCGTTGCGAGTTGCGGTTCAACAAATCGATACTTATCACCACGAATGGTGTTGACATTCGGGAAGTGCGGGAACAACGGACCAAAGAGGTTGCTGACAAGGGCGATCTTGTGATCGGGAAGCCAGACGATCAAGCAATCCGTCGTTTCACCAACTGCTGCAAACAGGTCGACACGAAGACCGTCGATCGTGAGTGAAAGTCGATCTTCAAAGAGGATGTCGGGCATTGGCTCTGACTGCGCCATTGAAACGCCAGGGTTTTCTTTGTAGATGCGCTGCGCGTCGGTGCCGAGCATGTCGAACCAAATGCCCGCAGTACGCATACGCAAACCCTGGATGCGCTTGTCGTCACGCTGGTGCGCTGGGTTGTTGGCCTGTGCGACGTACTTGGTGTTCGGCTCTTTAAACAGATCGACACCACCGACGTGATCAACGTGACCTTGGGTCGTGAAGATGTAATGAGTCGGCCCGGGGCAAATCGCATCGAACACACGCTTGTGATGTGGTGCCTCGTACCCCATGCCGGTGTTCACGATGATTCGGCCGTTCTCGGTGAGGATCATGTACGAAGCAGTGGTTCCACCTGATCGATAGATGAGGCCGTCGACGATCGGATACGCCGGATCGTCATACACCGGGATAAGCAGTTCTTTGCCCGGGCGCGTGTCAATGAGTTGGTCGACTTGCTCTTGGATATTCATTTGACCTCAATCTTGACGGGAAACGCATTCATGTAATCGGTGTAACGGGTGCGGACTTCTTCTGGGGTGACACCAAAGTCGCCGCGGAGGTCATACACAACACGCCCCTCTTTGCCGCGGGGATGTGCCGCTTGGTACGCAGCGACTTCCGCCTTCGCTTCGCCAGTGAATTCAATTCCGGCCATGTCATAAATGCGCTGCAGCGTTCCCATTTCATCGGCCATGTACTCGTGGAAGAAAACATCAACCGTGCGATCGGCAGGAAGAAGATGCCGATCACGGAGCGAGGAATCGAGAAGTCGGCCAATGCGGTCAGTCCAGTAGTCGCGATACCACTCGGGATTCGATGTCTTGTACGACGTACGTGCGCCATAGGTGAGCATCGTGATCGTGGACTGCACGACGGCAACGGGATCGCGATGGGTCACAACAATCGTGGCATCAGGAAACGTTGTCATCAACGGACCGATCTGCTCGAGATGCTGTGGGGACTTCAGTACCCAACGCTCGCGCGGCCTGTACCACTGCATAATCTGCAGCACTGTTTTCATATACGCGTAATGAGGCGTCTGATCGTGGGCGAGGAAGTAGTCACGCCACTTCGGAGTTCTCGCGACCCACTCAAGGTTGTAACTCGTGAAGTCAGGCGTCATGAGTTCAAGTTCTTCATGCACGTGATCCGGATTCATCGGGTGCATGGCAGCAATAAAGGGAGCGCCGGCCTGCATTGCTTCCCACTGACCCTGGCAACGAGTCCAGCGAGGGTCGACGCCATCAGTAGGAGTTTCCTCGCTGGGATCAGGAACCGGTTCATACGATTCCCACAGGGGCATCGAACGGAACCGACTGTCGGCAGCAAGCAAGTTCACGAGATTCGTGGTGCCCGAACGTGGAAGCCCGATCACGATCACGGGCTTCTCGATTGGGATATCGAGAATCTCAGGATGTTGCTTCAGTAGTTCCCGAATGCGCAGTCGATTCGACGCGTAGCGAACACAATCGCCGAACATCATCATCCGACCGAGTCCGGTGCGCTCAGGGTCAGCATTCATTTCGTCGAGCTGGACCTCGAGCCGCTCGCGAAAGTCGTCAGTACCGAAATCGCTTAGCCCTGTTTGAGTGACGGCTGCGGCGCAAACCGCGTCGACAGTGAGTTCCGTTTGAACTGTCTCGCCATAGTCAAGACCCATGCGCTGCATGTCGTTGAGAACAGGAGTACGGAGATCGTCGATTCGAATTTCGTTCGCCATTTCAACCTTTACTTAGAGAGCAAGCCATCCGCCATCAATGGCGAAGGCGGTTCCAGTAGTGAACGACGACGCTGCCGAACAGAGAAAGAGGATCGCCGAAGCGACTTCTTCCGGTGTTCCCATGCGACGCATGATTTGATTCGAGAGTTCCCCGTCGAGCATCTCGGGAAACGGCTTCATCGGCGCCGTCATGGGAGTGTCAATCAGGCCAGGTGCAACCGCATTCACGCGGATGCCGTCCTCGGCCCAATAGAGAGCAAGGTTGCGAGTGAGAGCGAGCAGTGCAGCCTTCGACGAGGAATAACCGGGGACAATCGTTGTGGCTCGATAAGTCATCATCGAAATGACATTGACCACACTTGCCCCGCCCGGCATCGAACTTTTCGCCAATGCCTCACGGCTGCGAACAGAAAGTCGTTGTGCTCCTTCCACGTTCATAGCAATTGATGCATGAAACCCTTCGGGGCTCCACTCATCGAGCCCATCAGGAAAACTTGCCCCCGCGTTGTTGATTAACACGTCGAGAGATCCAAGGTTCGCCGCAAGGGCATCAATGGCATCGCCATCACGCATTTCGAGCTGCGTATAAGTGAACCGTGAGAGCTCGGTGTCGTAATCGGCCGCAGATGATCGAGTACCAGTAACGGTTACTGAAGCGCCTGCATCAGCGAACGCCGTCGAGGCTGCGTATCCAATACCGCTTGTTCCGCCAGTGACGAGAACGCTTGTCCCTGTGAAATCGAATGAAACGCCGTTCATTGAGCACCTTCCATTGTGATCATGACCTTGCCGCAGTCTTTCGATCCCTCGAGGATCGCAAGTCCGTCACCAAATTCTTCAAGTGAAAGTTTGTGGCTAATGACGGCCGACAAATCGCGACGCCCAAGGAGTTCAATAGCGTCTTCGAATCGTTCCGGATATTCCATAGAGCCGCGCACGGTGAACTGCTTCATCAGAAGGTCTAAGAAATTGGTGGGGACGGGTCGGAAATGCAACGCAACAATGACAAGGCGGCCGTCGACACGGCCCTTCTGTAAGACCTCGCCGATCACGCTGTCGGCGCCCGATGCTTCGATGAACACATCGGTTGCTGGCGTGGGTCCGAACATGAACGGCACCTCGCCGTGGATGCGCTTGAGCTCCGCCCATACATCGACCTCGGACGGGTTGAGCACATGGGATGCCCCCATCTCCTTCGCTAACTCAAGTCGTGCGGGGCTGAAATCAATGGCAACTACGTCGGTCACACCGCGATCGGCGAGTGTCGCCATCGCAAAGAGCCCGATGGGGCCGCAACCGAAAATGGCTACCTTCTCTCCCGGCTTGGCTTCCGATTGATTCACCGACTGCATGCCCACCGCCAACGGCTCGGCAAGTGCTGCGGTCGTGAGCGCCATGCCATCGGGAACTTTGAACAGTCGCTTGCCGTTGGCTGCCTCGGGTACGTAAAGCAACGGCGTCAGCCCACCCTGTGCTCCCCCCGAACCCATCGGACCCTCTCCAACGTCTGATGGACAGACGACAACACGATCGCCGACTGCAATATCGACAACCTCGCTTCCGGCCCAATCGACGATGCCGGCCATTTCGTGACCCAGCGGAATCGGGTGCCCCGGTCCGAAACCCATGTGCACATAGGTAACGTCGCTTCCGCAGATTCCGCAGGCAGCAATACGCACAAGGGCATCGCGAGGGCCTGGTGTTGGCGCATCAATATCGTCGAGACGCCAGTCGTTCTCGCCATGCAACATGATTTGTTTCATTTTGAAGTGACCTTTCGGTTCATTGAATTCATATGTGTTTGAGATTTCGCGTGTCGTCCAGATGTCTTTACGTTTGCTGCATCCGGACGCGCACCATTGAGGACGACATTGACGAGCTGCGCGATCCATTCCTCGTCAATCTGCTGTGCCATTCCACCAAGTACTGCGTGCAGCACCGGCCCGTCGATCAACGACGCAAGAACCGAGGTATCGACGTCAGCGCGCAAGTCACCAGTTGCCTTCGCTCGTTCCAGACGTTCAGCAGTCAATCGTGAGGCCGCACTTGATTGCGCAACGCTCTTTTTTCGTTCGGGTTTTGATTCACCGAGAAGACCAACGATGGCTGTAAGCGCGGCCGGATGCTGCAACTTCTCCACCGACCAACCGATCATGGTTGCAAGATCTGCAGCGACATCACCGGTGTCGGCGACAACGTCGTCGCCATCAGTGCGGAACACTGCCTTCGCTACGAGTTCAGATTTGGATCCATAGCGTCGATAAATCGCAGCAGTAGTTGTCTCTGCTTGGTCAGCAACGGCAGCAAGGCTCAATTCGTTGTAGCCACGCTCGGTCAGAATCTCCACAGTCGCGTCAATGATTGCGGCATCAAGCCGCGAGTCTCGCGGCCGACCGGCCGAGGTCTGCTCGTTCGTGGTTTCCCCCATTACGATACGGACCGTATCGTAATGCTTAGTTGTCTGCACGCAGAAAGGCCGGCCCACAATGGACCGGCCTTTCTGCAATTCTCGCCAGTGGTCAATCCGACACTGGCTCTTCCAAATACTTTCGCCGATCAGCCCGTGAAGGCAGGAGTCGCCACAACCCCGGTCACGGAAGGCTCTGAGCAATCGTCGGCGGCCCCGCCGGTCACTTGATACATCGTTGTGGTGCCGGAGATTTCATTGGCAACAAGCACGAGTGGAACTCCATCGCTGGTATCGCAACCGCTAACGAATACAAGCCCTTCAGGACCTGTATCGGTTGTGCCGGGCCCTTGGCCGCCCGCCAGCAATGGATTCACATAGGAGTTGAAGACTGGCGCAGTCGGCGTGGTGACGTCGTACACCATGAAACCGCCTGCACGTTCAAGACCAATGAATGCAATCGAGCGGCCGCCGACCTTACCGACGACGAGTCCTTCTGGCTCGGGGCCTTTGTTATCCGAACGGGTATCGAACTTTGCGGTATCGCCATTCTGCGCGTTGTGAAGAGTTGGGTAGTTCGCTGTGATGTACTGCTCAAGTTGGTCGCCGCTGTCCCACACAAGGGAACCACTCGTGGACCAAATGGAGAACGAACGCGCTCCGAATGAGTACATGTTTGTAATTGGCGAAGCGGTCGGAAACGCTTTTGTTGACGTCAGTCGACCCATAGTGAGGTTGGTTCGAAGTGAAGCGTCCACCGCTGAGCCGGTGAAGTCCAGACCTGAAATCCGAGATTCTTCTGAGAAGCAGTCGTAGTCCCGACCATCGCCTTCGTTGGCAGTAGCAAGGAACTCGCCTGATTCAGTGGTGAACGCCGAGATTGCATCGGGCATATACATACCCAGCAGCGGCCAGTTGGCGATGTTGATCGCTGGCCCGTTGCTGCCGTCGTCCTTGTCACTCACATCGAGCCCATTGCCTGGGAGCGAGTGGTCCTTGTATCCGAAAGAAACGACATCGAGGATTTGGTTGTTCTGCAGGTCAACAATCGCCATTGCATTGTTTTCCTGCAGCGTCACCCAAGCTCGAGTTCCATCGGCGGAAATGGTTGCATACTCAGGTTCAAGGTCTTGGGCCGCAGTTGAGTTCGGGAAAAAGATGCGTACGTTCTCGCTAAGCAACGTGCTGGCAGAGAAGCTTGAGAAATCGAGAGTCGTCACGGTGGGAGACGCTGGGCCGTTGGCAATGCTGATGATGCTGACGGTGCCAAGCGGATCCTGAGCTGCACTCACGTCGTCGTCGTTCGGATCACAGAGCGGTTCAGCTTCACCAGCAACAACAATCGTCTTTCCATCACGAGAGAAGGTGAGGCTGTCGGGGAGCACGCCCACCGTCACCTGGCCGAGAAAATTCCCGGCCGTATCGAACAGCACAACGACACCGTTTGAAGGTGTGTTCACACCGGTTGGGTCGACGGGAACCGTGACGGCTACGACACCGTTCTTCACAGCAACACTGGTGATATCGGACCCGTAGGCACTGATGCCCACGCTGGTAATCAGGGTAGGGGCTGAAGGTGTCGAAAAATCAACGATGTCAAGGGACGAAGTCACGCCATTGGTGATGAAGGCCCGCTTTGTCGTCGGATCAAATCCAACGATTTCGGCAGCGGATTCCCCGCCACCTGCATAGGTTCCCAAGGCGGTGACAGTCAGCGCGTTTGAAGGGGTCGGCACTGCTGCCGACGCATTCCCCGCAAAGCCCACCGACAAAAGTCCGATAGCAGCGACTGAGGCAACAGCTGTTCGAGCAATCTTTGAATGAATAATCATGTGCGCTGTCTAAACAGCCCACATGAACTGCGAATGAGCAGAAACGAAACTCAACGGGAATAGTAGACGTCAGGTTTCTTTACTCCTTCGCAGTAGCGAAGGCTCTTTGGTCTTCACGACGTGCAGATGAACACTCGGCTACCGTCAGCCCTCAAGCAACGGGGGCACATATGAGTAGCGACGAAATGCTGGCCAAGAAGGATGACTTCTTCGGCCACAACGTGGTGCGCGATCCCTACCCGAAGCTTGCAGAACGAGCGGCCCAGTGCCCTGTGCACCCGGGGACCTTCTCAACCTTCTTCGACATGGTCGGTGCCGAGGACATCCTCTTCCCTGATGCAGAGCAGATCTCGGTGCTGTCCTTCGACGGTGTCGAGGCCGGGTTCAAAGACCAAGAGCACTTTTCGTCGTGTTGGTACGAAGCCAGCCTCGGAAAGATGATCGGTCGCACGATCATTGAGATGGACCCACCCGAGCATGGGCGTCATCGTCAACTCATTCAAGGTGCACTTACCAAACGGGAAATGCATCGATGGGAAGAAGAGTTCGTTCGAGCGATCGTTGATACAACGATCGACACATTCATCGAATCTGGTCGAGCTGATCTTGTCGATGACTTTGCACTGCACTACCCGCTCAAAGTCATCGCTGCCGCCTGCGGTCTTCCCCAGGAAGATGTCTCGTCGTTCTATCGATGGGCGGCAATCCTCACGAACGTCAGCATCTCGGCCGAGGAACGCGAAGAGGCGTCAGCTGAATTCGGCGAGTACCTCGCTGCAGCCGTTACCGATCGTCGAACTAACCCACGTTCCGATCTGGTCACACACCTCGTACAGGCCGAGTTTCGCGACAGCGCCGGGCGTCAAGCGTTGAACGACGACGAAGTCATCGCGTTTCTTCGCCTGCTTCTTCCTGCCGCCGCACAGACCACCTATCGAACGCTCTGCAATCTCCTGTTTGGTCTGTTGTCGCATCCCGAACAGTTGCAGGCATTACGCGACGATCATTCGCTGATCGAACAAGCCATCGAAGAAGGATTGCGTTGGCAGCCGCCGCTTATGTCATTCGGTCGCACAACAGTTGCCGATGCGGAAATTGAAGGCGTCACCGTTCCCGCCGGAACCCTTGTGAATCTTGTTGTCGGTATCGCGAACCGCGACCCACAACGTTGGGAGAACCCCGATGTCTTCGATATCTACCGCGAACCGCAGGGCCACCTTGCCTTCGGAAGCGGCGCTCATGTGTGTCTTGGTATTCATTTCGCTCGCATGGAACTGCGCGTGGCTATGGAACAAGTTCTGACTCGCCTCGCCGGTCTGCAATTTGAACCCGGGATTGAACCAGTTCACATCGGCGGCCTCGGCCAACGCTCCCCCGCCCATCTTCCTGTCACTTTCACCCCAACGACTCCGATTGGAACTGCACCGTGAGCACACCTGACCTCATTATCCGCAATGGTCGAGTCATCGATGGCACCGGCGCACCGGCATTCGATGCCGATGTCGAAGTCACCAACGGCAAGATTTCCTTCATTGGCGCCAGCACCGCGAGTGCACCCAATGAGATCGATGCGCACGGAAGTGTCGTTGCCCCTGGGTTTGTCGACATTCACACCCATTACGACGCTCAGGCCCACTTTGAACCCACGATGTCGCCCTCGTCATGGCACGGAGTCACCACCGCCATGATGGGCAACTGCGGATTCAGCATTGCGCCGGCCGATCCCGAGAGCGTTGCGTGGCTGATCAACATGCTTTCTCGAGTCGAGGGAATGGAAGTCGACGCACTTTTAGAAGGCGTTGACTTCAAAGGTGGCGACTATGGCGACTTTCTCAACGGTCTCGAAGGCCGCATCGGCATCAACCTTGTTGGCTACGTCGGTCATTGCGCAATCCGTCGCCTTGTAATGGGCGCGGCAGGCTCTGAACGCGCTGCTACCGATGAAGAGATCACGCAGATGGCTGCACTCGTGCGCACGGCGATGACTCAAGGCGCCATCGGCTTCTCGAGTTCACAACTCGACATCCATTCCGATCATGAAGGAAAGCCAGTTCCGTCAAACCTGGCCGAACCGAAAGAACTCATCGCACTGTGCGCAGTGCTTTCCGAATTCGATCACGGGGTCATTGAATTCCTGCCCCGTTCAGGGTCTGCTGATTTCGATGCGCCTGATCAAGAGTTGCTCTTAGCGATGAGCGAGGCCTCAGGCTTCAAGTTGATCAACATCAACCCACTCACACTGTTCCCCGGTAACCCAGAGGGCCATCGCAACGCGCTCGCGTTCTGCGAAGAAGCAGCCGCCGCTGGTCATCACATCCACCCGATGTACATGATCAACGTGAAGGGGATTCACTTCTCTCTCGATTCAACATTCGTACTCGATGAGATGCCGACCTTCCGTCGGATTCTCACACTTCCCATTGCCGAACGCTCTGCTGAACTCGGCCTCGAGTCCAACCGTGTTGCAATGCGCAGTGAGTTCGCAGACACCACTGGGCGCTCGTTCGTCTTTGGTTGGGCAGACGTGAGCGTTGCATCGGTCAGCAAAGATGCACTCTCAGCAGCCGTTGGAAAAACCATCTCAGAACTCGCTCATGACGCAGAGATCGACGGTGTCGACGCGATGATCGACCTCGCACTGGCCGATGGCCTCGAAACCGTATTCGTCTGGCGACGCAAAGCTGACCCTGCATTGGCTGCAGCGACCAAAGAGATCGTGACGCACCCGCTCACTCTGGCCGGCTCAAGCGATGGCGGTGCTCATCTGCTCACCTTTTGTGGGGCCGACTACACCACACGCACGTTGACCGAAACTGTTCCCGACATGATGACCTTGGAACAGGCCGTTGCTCGCCTCACCTCTGAACCGGCTCGGCTTCATGGCCTCAATGATCGCGGCACCCTCGCAGTTGGCAAAGCAGCCGACATCGTCGTGTTCACACCCGAAGAACTCGGCATCGACCCCATTACATTGCTGCGTGACTTCCCCACAGGTGCCGGACGCTTGGTCTTCGGAGCTCATGGCTACGACGCGGTGATCGTGAACGGCGAACCGCTGTTCATCGACGGCATCCATACCGGGGCACTTCCGGGAGCAATCCTTCGCCCTCAATGACTGCCAAAGTTGGGAATTGCTCGGCAATCGCTCCGATTCTCACCAAATTCTTGCCTCGGCGGCGGCGTTCTCTTTCCTTGAGATGATGAACTAGAGCCATGAGCGATGTGCTTTGGTTCCTCACCCGATCCTCGGGCATCGTCGCGATGATTTTGATTGCTGCAGCAATCATCAATGGATTCATCTATTCCGGTCGCGAAGGCGGGCAGCGCATCCGCCCGGAGTGGTGGGTCGACCTGCACCGCGGTCTCGGTGGCTACGCGCTGATCTTCACCGTCTTCCACCTCTTGACCGCTTACGGCGCCGACCTTGGTTATGGCGTCATTGACATCATCATTCCTGGTGTCTCAAAGCAATGGACCACGGCCGTCACTCTTGGCGTGCTGGCGTTCTACGCAATGCTCATCACCGTGTTCACGACCTGGCCTAAGCGAAGGTTTCGCAGCCGGATATGGCACGCGATCCATCTCCTTACGCTTCCGGCCACGATCGCCATCGGCGTGCACGGTTGGCAAATGGGAACTGATTCGCGCACCGGTTGGTATATCGCACTCATGGCGATCCTTACCGGACTCGTGATGTATCCCGCTGGGCTGCGCATCTCCGGCCTCATACGCTCTCGTCTAGTGACGTTCTGGAACGCCTGACCCATGCCCACACCTAACGATCCCTACGATGACATCGTGACTCCTCCGGTTCCCGACGAACCCCTTTCAGAACTCGCCGCGCCTTCCGCAGCCCGTCCGAGTGAGTTGGAACTCAACCCATCACGACACAACGGATCGAAACGTCGTCATGCCGCGAAAGGAAGCCGTTCTGCAGCCTTAGGTTTGGCTGTCGTTTCCACCCTCGGGATGGCTGCGTATCTGCATCAAGCATCGCAATCCTCCGGCTCTGCTGCCACTATCCCTTCTGCCCCGGCAACAACATCGACCAAAAAACCTTCCGAAACCAAATCAATGGCCGATGGAGTCTGGAATGGTGATGCATCGACGAACCGCTGGGGACTAGTGCAAGTTGCCATCACCGTTTCCGGCGGAAAGATCACTGCTGCCAGCGCGCCCCTCTATCCATCAGATGACAACCGCAGCCTTTCCATAAATCGCATTGCGATCCCGAAACTGGTGCAGTCCACGCTCACCGCACAAAACGCGAACGTGAACTCTGTGTCTGGGGCGACCTCTACCAGCGAGAGTTACCAGACTTCGCTGCAATCAGCCATCGACCAATCTCACGCTTCGTCCTGACCAATGGCAACAGGTATTCACCATGTCGAAGTTGTCATGGGCATGGCCGTTTCGCTCGACGTGCGAGATGACATTGAATCAAGCGCAATAGATACCGTCGTTGCCTGGCTCCATCACGTTGACGCCACATTCAGCACCTACAAAATGGAAAGTCCTATTTCACAGTTCGGTCTCGGACTCATTTCCGCTGATCAACTCAGTGAAGAAGTCCGCGATGTTTTGACGCTATGCGAGTCGGTGCGCGAGGAAACCTCTGGTGCCTTCAATATTGCGTGTGTTCCTGCGCCGAATGGTTCAACTCTTGACCCATCGGGACTCGTCAAGGGTTGGTCAATCGAACGAGCCGCAGAACTTCTCGAAGCGCACGGCGCCACGAACTTCTGCATCAACGCTGGCGGCGATATCGCACTTCGAGGTAACGCCGAACCTGATCAACCTTGGCGTATTGGCATTCGCCACCCATCAGAGCCGCTTGCGTCAGCTGCGGTTCTTTCTCTCGGCGGTCGCGCCGCGATCGCAACATCAGCAACCTATGAGCGCGGCGCGCACATCATCGATCCCAAAACAGGCGAACCAACAGCCGAACTCGCCAGCGTGACCATTGTTGGCGAAGACCTCACCTACGTCGACGCCTATGCAACTGCAGTCTTCGTAATGGGGCTCAACGGTGCCGAATGGCTACTGGAAACTCACCCCGAACTCGATGCATTTGTTATTGGCCATGACGGCCTCACATGGGAGACGCCATGGTTTAACCGCTGGCGCTCCTCGTGATGTTGTTCAGTAACTGAAACCCGTTGCGGTAATCCACACAGGGTCATTGCCGAGTCAGATTCTTCGCCCCTGAATCCGTTCAAGTTGGAACGCGATGCTCAACCCGTGAACGAAGGTTTGACATCAGGAGTCTCAACGTAGGTAAAACCTCCAACGAGCGTCGCGGTCTGACCATCGGCTGTTGTCACGACTACGTCAAACACCCCGGGATCTTGAGGCCCCGTAGTGCAAATCAGCTGCGATTTCGTGACAAAAACGACTGGCACACATGGAACTCCACCGATTTCGACAGCGGTTTCCGTTGTGAGATTTGTGCCGTCAATGGTTACCTCAGTGCCACCTGCATCCGGGCCTGATCCAGGTGTCACCGAATCGATTGTCGGAGCAGCGGTCGTTGCCAGCGGAGTGACGTCCGCGTCGTTTTCTGGGATCGGATCAGCGGTGTTTGAGGCCACAACGACTTCGGTGTCTCGCGATGCCGGAACCGGTGTGCTTGCCGAGCGCACCTCGATGTCAATCGTTGCCGATGCGCCGTTTACGAGATCGCCCAATGCACACGTAATCGTGGCCCCCGATTCGATGCATCCATTAGGAACAGCCTCCACCGAAAGCCCGTTCGGAATCGTTAGAACCATCGTTGCTGCGGTGGCATCGGATGGACCGTTGTTGAGCGCAGTGAACGACAATTTGGCTGACTCACCTGGCGCCACGATTCCGGGCCCATTCGCTGACGCTACTAAGTCGGCAAATGGGATAATTCGGGTCGTTGCAGATGCAGTGTTGTTTGCGAGATCAATATCATCGGTAATTGCAAAAACCTCTGCCTGATTTATCGCAAGGCGATCATTCACCGGGACCACGGAGTTGAACGATCCACTTATCGTCAGGGTTCGAGTCGCTCCGACTGCCGTTGCTCCGCTCCAAAGACAACTCAACGCTGCGCCGGTTTGATCGCAGCTTCCGCCACCGCTAGGAGTAGCGACAACAGTTGAGGTATCTACCGCGTCCGGCAACAAGTCGACAATCTGGACATCTGTGGCTGCACTCGTTCCGTCGTTCGAGACGGTAATCGTCCAGAGAACGGAATCGCCTTGCTCTGCAACCTCAATCGATGCTGTCTTCGCAATCGAAAGGTCAGTTGCGGGACGAATCACCAACGGAGCGGAATCAGTTGCTGGAGTAGGAGTGATGTCAGAACTCGCCGTTGCAGTGTTGATCACTGTTGTTCCTGCAATTTCCACCTGAACGCGAGCTCGGATAGTTACCGCCAACGTCGTCCCAACAGGTACCGACCCAAGTTGACATGAAACGATCGTGTCAACACCGCTACCACCGCTTGTTGAACAAGTTCCCTGCTGAGTTGTCACCGTCTCGACGTCAAGAAACGCAGGGACCGTATCGATCAACTCAGCATTCAACGCTGTTGCCGGCCCAGTGTTACGCAATTCGAGTCGGTAACCAGCGAGCGAACCGACACTCACTGTTTCAGTGATCGCCGACTTCGCAAGTCGAAGGTCGGCATAAGGAGAAACTCCCGCTGCAACCGTTGAAACGTCATTCAACAATGCAGGACTATCGGGATCGGTTGGTTGTCCGCCACCCGAGACAGTTGCAGTGTTTGTCACCGGCTGTCCTGCTGCAAAATCAGCTTCCACATACAGCGGGTCTAATGACGTTCCGGGGAGAAGCCCGGTGTATGAATCTTGGCAATTCAGTGTTTGGGCACCACCAGAGGAACACGACCATCCGAAGCCTGAGTACGTGATGTTGGTAGCCGCAGATCCGAGCACATCAGTCACAGAAATGAGTTGCGAAGATGCCGCCAGTGTTCCGGCGTTTGAGACCAGCACTTTGAAGCGATAGCGGGTACCGCCCGAGACGGGCGTCGTTGAATCGATCGTCTTTGAAACGGAAGGATCGGGGTAGGTCACTGTTGCAGTGCGACTGGCAATCTTCGAGATCGGAAGCCCAAGATCGGGCGAAACGAAACGCAGCTGCGCGGTATTGGTGATTGCGCTACCAAGCACAGCGTCGCCATCAATAACAACATCGAATTCCACTGTCGCCGACTGGCCGGGAGCCAATGTTCCCCCGGTGGAAGCGGTGGCCCCGCTGCCGAGACGTGCCGTGATCGAGTTACTCACAACCGTCGCATTACCAACTCCGCTCGTGACTGTCGGTGATCCACTAACAGTGGTTCCCCCCGGCAATGGATCAACCAGTTCCACATTGGTGGCTGGCCCAGACCCGTTGTTTGTTGCGGTGATTGTGTAGCGAATCGTCGCGCTAGGTTCAGCATTCGTTGACACTGGAAAACTTTGTGTCTTTGTGAGATCAACCTGGGGTGAAAAGAGTTCAGTAGCGAAAGTGATGGCCTGCGGTGCATAGGTGTCTCCGCTGGTCTTCGCGCGAAACATTGCACTCGTTGCCCCGTTGGGAAGAAATCCATCGGCTGAGAAAAGACTTGAGTCGTATCCCAGTTGGTTACGCCAATCAGGATTCTTCGTTGTGACATGCGCACCACGATTTGCAATCGTTGAATTCTCAGTGTTGTTCGAAGGATGCACCGCGTCGGTCAGCAAGTTGTCATTCACTGACAGGTAATCGCCGGTAGCGCCCGCGTCGCCTTCAGCAGCCACTACTCCGATCGTCGTGCGAACCGTTCCCGTCGATGGCGTTTTGAATCCGGATAACGCGATATCAATTGCATTGGTACCAGATACGACTTTCAGACCATCGAACACCGAAAGATTACGAAGAGGCTCGCTTGGATCGGCGTACGCGACGACGAGCGACCAGCCTGCAGCAATGTTTCCGCCCGTTCCGGTTTGTACGTCGGCAACCGTGTAGATGCCAGGGCCAGCCTCGGTCACCAATTCGGTGACATCTGCGAATGCTCCGTAACCACTTCCAACAGCGATCGAACCAAGATCAACATTCGCAGCCGTCACATTTTGATACACCGGCGAATCCGGAAGTTTGAATTTCACTTGTCCAATGGCAGATGCATTGGGAGGTGGCATCGGCACACCGACGTATCCGTTTCCGCCAGTGATGACGTCGCCCTTTTTCTGAATGCCAGTCCAGTAGAGGCCAGCGAAGAGGACAATCCCGTCGGTTGGAAGGTTGAGTGTGGCCTGCGAGGAATCGAAAGTTGACGGATCGGCATCAACATCGAGCCAGCCCATATCAAACGTGTTGTTATTGCGGGCGTTTGTGCCGGCGCGAGCACCTGTGCAGCCGGAGTTCGTGGCTGGGTCAACAGTCGCTAAAGGGCACTGCATCAAAGTGTTCGCGGCAATAGTGATCTGGCCATTGATGTTGTTTGAGTAGCGCAGCGTGAAGTTGCGGCCAGAGTTGGAAACGACCTGAGCACTTGACGAAGCAGCAGACACGACAATGGCCGGGGCGAGCAATATCCCGGCCAACAACGCAATCAATGACTTCAACGAACGACGACGAGCCACCAAGGAACCTCCAGAGGGAATAAACGAACATTATCTGTTCGTTCGGCGTCCGTCTTGACGTTCCTGAGCCGAAATCGGCTCTGAGTTCAGGATCAGTAAGTGAAACCGGTTGCCGTGATCCAGGCCGGGTCGACTTGGAACGCACCGGCACTTGTGACGATGTTGACGGTGACAGGTGCAGGAAGACGATTTCCTGTCGTTGCATCAAAGGCAACAGTGCCGGTCCAGCCCTTCCAACCCTTCGTTCCCGCAAGTGCGCTCTTCAACGCATCGGCGGTCGTGCTGCCAGCGCGAGTGATGGCGTCGGCAAGCACCAGCACCGAGTCGTAGGTGTACGGCGACCATGAGCCAGGAGCTGTCTTGAACTCCTTGGTGTACTCAGCAACGAGCGCTGCACTGTTGGGGAAATCACTCGGTGCCGGGACGCCAACAACTGGGCACTTCTGCGCGGCAGGAATTCCAGCGGCAGTGATGTAGCCGTTGTCGTACGCGCCGTAGTCAGCGAGGCAATTCACTGAGGTGTTTGCCGCAAGCATTGCTTGTGCGATCAATCCGGCTTCAGGGAAGTACGTGATGACATACACCGCTGAAGGTTTCGTGGCGAGAACCTTTGTAACCGTGTCGGCGTAGGTCTTCGCCCCCGGAGTGATCGATTCGGTTGTGGTGATCTTGACGCCAGCTTTGCCAAGCGATGCAGTCATGGCAGTGGCCGCTGACTTCGTGTAATCAGTGCTCGAATCGACGATAAGCGCAACCGAAGTTGCTTTCAGTTCCTTCACGATGGCATCGGTTGCAACGGGTGCAATCTGCGAGGTCATCGGCTGCAGTGTGAAACCCATACCCTCGGTTGCATCAGAAGACGTGAGCCGAAGCGGAACAAGTCCGGCAGCGGCATAGATCGGAAGCGTCTTGAGACCAACGCCAGAGTTGTAGGGGCCAACAACTGCATCGAGGCCTGCCTTCACTGCGGCGTTAGCGGCAGTGACACCTGCATCGGGATCGCCCTTATCGTCAATGGCAACGATCTCGATCTTTTTGCCATTCACGCCACCATTGGCATTCACCTGTGTGGCGGCCTGTTTGGCGCCATTCAACATGCCCTGACCGAGTTCGGAAAGGCTGCCAGTAATGGGCGCCTCGAGACCGATACGAATCGTGTTGGAAGACTTGGAACTGGATGATGAACATCCGACCGCCAAGCTGGCGACCGCAACAACCACCGCAAGTGTGGACAGTCCAACGATTCGTGACTTCATGTCTTCACCTCTGTTACTAGGAGAAGTTTCTCCTAACGGACAAACAAAGCCTAACCAGACCTAAAGTCTTAATGTGACGTCACCGAAGGACTTATCCGACCAAGAGCGCGAATGTTGCCACGGAGGTCTCTGCGAAGGCGAGTGGCATCGCCACCCGATCCACCTCTTCTCCTTTTTCCTCGTCGTGCTGTTGATCCAAGCCATGGATCTGCTTCTCACGCTCCGTATCGAGAATCTTGGTGACCGTTCAGAGCCAGTCGAAAAATTACTTCGAACAATCGGCAACGTCACCGACGTACTCTTCGTGGCTGTTCTTGTCATCGTTGTGATCTCCCTCCTTCGCGACCGCTTTGTCGTATCGCGTGAATCGCGTTCACGATTCACCCTCATTGTTCTTTCCATCTATCTCTTTTTTGCATCTCTCAATGTGCTCTTCAACATGATCACATTGGTCGTCGCGCCGAGCCTCAGAAATACAAGTCAAAACTGGCTGATCGTCGACCTCGGTCTACTTTTCGCATCGAACATGCTTGCGTTTTCGCTTTGGTATCAACTTGCTGATGCCTATCTCAAAGGTGGAGCCTTCGACTTTCCGCCTAACGCCGCGCACCCCGATGATCCCCCGAGATGGGTCGATTACTTGTTTCTCTCGTTCAATACTCAGTCCACGTTTGGACCAACGATTGAGGGAATTCGAACTCGACCGGTGAAGGTCCTGATGATGATGCAGATCTCACTTTCCCTTGTCGTGCTCGTTGTTCTTGTCGCCCGCATCATCATCGCCCCGACCTGACTAGGTTCCTCGAAAACTCTCTAGATCAGAACAACTGATCTGTGTAGTCGTTTGTTCCGTGATTCGTTGGAATGAACGCAGCCTGCACGCCAAGCGAACCGTATCCACTCGCAGCAATTTGCTCTTCGGCTTCAGCAAAGTGTTTGTCCCATGCATTCTCGGGACTTGATTCGAGGAAGTGGAGAACGGTAACGATTCCATCGACGCCGTCTAGTTCTCGGACATGGGCGAGTTTGTCGGGAGGAAGTGGACGGGGTGCGAATCGGGTCGCGACGGCAACATCGCCCGTAACAACTGAGGGCAGGTAGTCATTCGTGAGCCATGCATCTAATCGGTTTCTATCGCCATCTTTGGCATCGATGACTTGGATGACCATGCCTTTGTAGGGCTGCACCAACGTATGCACGACGCGCGGAACTCCATCGTCGCGATACGTCGCGCCAAGAAAATCGCTAAATGAAGTGAAGACGTGGCTTCGTTCTTCAAGCGGGTTCTGATCATGGCCCCGATAGCTTCCGCGACCCTCGGCATGAAGTCGACGATTCGCCCCAAGTGACCATTGCTCGTGATCTTCAATTCGGCCGTCGTTGATCCAGTAAATCCCGATGTACTTTCCTGCTTCGAGCGGTTCGGCAACTCGTGATCCGATCGGGCCACGCAAGTGTTGGATCGAACGCGGAGAAACAAAACGCCGACATGAGAACATCCACGGCATCACCATGGCTCCAGTGATCATGTGATCGTCTTCGTACCAGCGGTTGTAACCAACAACGTGTTCGGGCGTTGGCTCGACCCATGTGATGAGTGCACCACCGACGATCGGGTCGTGCGGGCCCACCGAAGGCAGATCGCGGTAGGCCGGATCACTCCCCGGCTCGTATGCAGTCTCTGATGTCATTCGATCCCCCTAGAACGCTTTGCGCGAACCCCGAGAGACTGACACGAATGACGAACTCAATGACGACCGACTCAACAGCGCTGAATGGCCCGTGAACTCGTGACCCTTCCGCTTGTCTGATCTGGTGTCAGACCCCGACAAGATCCATTGCGTCGGCCGTCAACTCGATGGACCGAAGTCTTCCCTCGATCGTCGGAGACTGGAAACACACCATGAGCTCATCGGCATCGGCATAGGCCGTGAACTCAAGTAGTTGCTCTCGGACCGACTCGGGAGTTCCAACCGCGGTGTGTTTCATCATCGCTGCGATCTGCGCGCCTTGCGGCGACTCGAGGATGCGATCGACCTCGGCATCGGGAACTTCGACATTTGGCTTCAGCAGGAATCGGCGAAGGCGAGCTCGGCGAGTGGTGGTGAATTCATCCTGCGCCTCTTGCTCGGTATGTGCCGCAATGACATTTACACCAGCAATGACATGTGGCCGCTCAAGTTGTTCTGAGGGGCGGAAGTTCACCCGATACAGAGCAACTGCTTCGCGCAGTTGATGCGGCGCAAAGTGCGAAGCAAATCCGTATGGCAAACCAAGAACCGCAGCAAGTTCCGCACCAAAGAGCGAGGAACCCAAAATGTAAATTGGGACATGTGTGCCGCGACCAGGCGTTGCATTTACTCCAGGTACCCGAGTGACATCACCGAGATAAGCCTGGAGTTCAAGAACATCTTGTGGAAAGTGTTCCGACGCTCGCGGATCGCGTCGCATTGCCTGCACGGTTACTTGGTCAGTTCCGGGAGCACGTCCAAGTCCAAGGTCGATGCGACCGGGATGCAAAGTGGCCAGCGTGCCGAATTGTTCAGCAATCGTGAGCGGCGAATGGTTGGGAAGCATGATGCCGCCCGAACCGAGACGAATCGAAGTTGTGTTCGCAGCAATGTGAGCGATCAGAACTGCAGTGGCCGAGGAAGCAATGGCATCCATGTTGTGATGCTCGGCGTACCAAACGCGGTTGAACCCATTTGCTTCAGCCGCTTTCGCTACCTCAACACAAGCGTTGAGTCCGTCGGAGACGGAATCGCCTGACCCGATAATGGCCAGATCAAGAATCGCTAAAGGAATCGCCATACTCCGAGCCTAGAACGACAGGCCGGAACTGGCGTAGGCGAGCAAGCCCCCGGTCGGGCCACAATGGGTGATGCCCGCCGTTCCCGTTGTTGACATCTCCGCCCCTAGTGCCACATCCCGCGATGCGCTCGATGCTGCGTGTTGCGACCACGGATTTTTTCTCCTTACTGGCCATGGTCTCAATGACGTCATCGCCAATACCTGGGTCGCGACCAAGCGCTTCTTTGATGCTCCCCGGTCGGTCCGCACCGCAATCATGCGTGACGAACAAAACCCTCTGGGTTGGTTCGACCGTGAACTCACCAAACGCGTGCGCGATCACAAAGAAGTATTCGACTTTGTCGATCCGGCCGCGGCCGATCAGATGAATCGGTGGCCCGAACTCTCGGGTTTTCGTGATGCGATGATTCAACACTTCAATGCAATGAGCACGCTCGCGCAGCGGACACTCGACCTGTTGCATTTCGTTCTTCAACTCGGCGAATCGTCAAGTGAAGAGCTCACGTTCGCCCGTCCAGGAAGCACCGTTCGACTCAACCTCTACACCGTTGGCGATCCAGTCCCCGACGACGAACGAGACGGGCTTGCTGATCTTGGCGAAGTTGCACTTGGACATCACACTGATCCAGGAACTCTCACACTCTTGCTTCAGGACAACATCGGTGGTCTACAAACTCTTTCAAATGATTCAGGATGGATAGATGTTCCGCCCGAACCGGGAACGATCGTCGTAAACCTCGGTGACTGCACGCAAGCATGGACAAACGACCGGTATCGGGCGGCAGTCCACCGCGTGACGCCAATGACTGAGCGTCGACGATTTTCAATTCCGTATTTCGCCAATCCCCCACGCGCCGCAATCGTTGCGCCACTCCCCGAACTCAGCGGTGCCGGCGCCCGATACCGAGCATTTGAATGGCGTGAGTTCATGGCGGCTCGTGCATACGACAACTTTGCCGATGTTGGTGCCGAAGACACCCAAGTCAGCGACTATCGAATCTGACGAGGTCGTATGTCGTAGATTGAACCCGCGGCTACACAACCGGGAGGCCTGATGTCCAGCACGAGACATTCCTTACGGTGGATGGTTGTTGCTGGAGCCATCGTTAGCACTGTCCTCCTCGTTCCAATCATCGTGCTGCTGTCGATGTTTGTCTTTCGCGATAACCCAGGCGCTCGATCTCTTGAAGATGCACTCCAAGCATTTCGGAATGGAGATACATCTGCAGTGGAAACACTCGGTGCTGTCGTAACAAGACCACCGTCTGGCGTGTATCGAGCCGACGCCTCAGGCAAAGCCTCAATCAGTTTTCCGCCGACTAGCCAGAATTACGGCGCATCGGCTCCGGTCACCGTGACCCACCAAGGCGACAATTGCTGGACCACCTCTGTTGATTTCAATGCAGCATTCCAGCAACGGTGGAACTACTGCATCGACAACGGCGTTATGACCGAACATGGAAACGTCACATCAACTTCCTGGGATCTTGGTGCGGCATCAATCACCAACGTCTCGGAGTTCACCTGCACACCTCCAGGCGAAATCATCAAGGCCGGTGAACAGCGCGACCAGCTGTCGACATACGTATGCGTTGGAACCAGCGACACCATCACCGGAATCACGACCTCCGACGTCACCTTCCAATCTCTTGGCATCACATTGCTTGAAGTCGAATCAATCCAAGTGCCTGTGTTTCACTATCGCGAGACCGACACCCTCACTGGCCCCCAACGGGGAACCACTACTCTCGACTATTGGTACGCCGTGCAGGACATGCTCTTGATCCGCATGGAACGTCACGTCGATCTGCGAACCAACTCACCGGTTGGCGACATCACCTACAAAGAAGATGGTGAACTGCAGTTATCTTCGCTCACACCCACACGATGAAATTACGGCCACGCAAGCGGACATGACTCATCGTTGAGAAAGTCGCCTTCTGACAACGAAGCGTGGTGCTCTTTTGTCGGTGAACCAGCCACCAGTTTGAACCGAGTTCCGTCACCGGTGTAGCGAACACTGATTGCTCGTCGCCGCTGAGTCCGACTCAGATTTCCACTGGCGGCATGGATCGTGCGGGCATGATGAACGGTGAGGTCTCCCGGAGCCGTGTCGAAACTAATGATGCGCGCTTCGCCAACCATTACGTCGTAATCAGGAACCTCAGCACCTTCCGTATCGGGCATTGCTAAATCGGAAACAAACATGTTCGGCCGGTACTTGGTGTTGTCGAGGTGCGATCCCACAACAAAACGGACGGCCCCAGTTTCGGCGGTGACAACATCAAGGGGAACCCATGTTGTGCAGACCAAATCTCCAACGAGATGGAAATATGACATGTCCTGATGGAACCCGGTTTTTTCCTGCGTTCCTGGTTCTTTCACCAAAACGCTGTCTTCATACAGACGAATTTCGTCACTCCGTAATATTGAGGCAACAATCTCGGGCAGTGGTGAACACAGCGCAAAGTCCCGAAATTCCTGCTGAAGAAGCCAGTGGTCGGTTCCCGCTTTGAAGTGACCGCGTGGCGCTCCCGAAGCAACCACTAACTCATCAACGTTGCGGGCCGCAACGGCTCCGCTTTCAAGAGCGTCCGCCATCTCTGACAGATCAGTCGTTGCCGAACTGACAAGAGCTTCTTCAATCGGTTCCGCCATCGATTCCACAAGTTCCACCGGAAGTATCGAACGCAAACACACAACGCCGTCGCGCCAAAAAGTCGCCACTTCCTCCTGCGTCACCGAGCGAGTCGGAGATATTCGTTCCATCTGCCCATCCTGCCTCAGATGGATCAAACGCGCACCGATTCGGCTTCATCGATGCTCATTGATCAGAAAAAGCCGTTATAGAGCAGGACCCCTCCAGATCTTCCGGTTTATCGACACACGGCCCCGAGCATCTGCGGGCAGTTCGGTAGAGTCCTGCGGTGACTTTCTTGCGCAACACCTCGACTCGCATCGCGGCCGCCGTTTTGGCATTTGCGATCATCGGGGGCTGTTCCTCGACAGCTGGAAACGACGCGACTGGCCAATCTGGCGAAATCCAGGGCGAGGCGCTGGCGGAATGCCTGTCGGGTCAGACCATTTCCGCTGGCTCGACACTCAACATCTCAACCACTGTCGCCCCAATCACGTCAATCGTTGCGAATGTGGCCGGGGGAGTGGCGCAAATCACGGGAATCGTTCCTGAAGGCACCAACTCGCACACGTTCGAACCCTCGCCGAACGTGGCGGTAACGCTGGCCAAAACCGATGTGCTCTTTGCAAACGGTCTTGTTCTCGAGGAACCGACGAAAGAACTTGCTGATAGCAACCTCCCTAAATCGGCTGCTCTTTGTGAACTCGGAACGGCCGTATTGCCCGTTACCGACTACATCTATGACTTCTCATTTCCCAAAGATGGCGGCAAGCCGAATCCCCATCTCTGGACTGATCCGAAACTCGCCATTAAGTACGTCGCGCTCATTCGTGATGTTCTCGTGAAGATGGATCCGGCGAATGCCGCGGCGTACACAGCAAATGCGTCCGCCTACACAAACAAGCTCAATGAACTCGACGCGGCTGTAATCACGGCGAGCGCAACTCTGCCTCCTGAAGATCGCAGACTCCTCACCTATCACGACGCCTACGCCTACTTCGCCGCCGACTACGGATGGGTAATTGTGGGCGCTATTCAACCTTCCGATTTTGCCGAACCCACCGCGCGCGAAGTCGGTGACCTGATCATTCAGGTAAGGGACTCCAAAGTGAAGGCCATCTTCGGCTCCGAGGTCTTCCCGAGTCCGGTGCTTGAACAGATCGGACGCGAGACCGGCGTCACCTACATCGACGTTCTTCGTGACGACGATCTTCTTGGTGAACCCGGTGATGCTGAACATTCTTTTCTCGGCCTCATGCAGTTTGATTACATCACCATGATTGAGGCCCTCGGTGGCGACGCTACAGCTCTCCGCAATCTCGACATCACTGACGTCGCACCCGACAACGCCAAGTATCCCCAGTGACAAGTCTGATCGAGCTCGACGGAATCTCGCATTCCTACGGCGGCCCGACCGTGCTCGAGCATGTCCATCTGACAATCGACGAAGGCTCGTTTCTCGGGGTCATCGGCCCTTCCGGTTCTGGAAAGACCACGCTGTTGCGTTTGGTGCTCGGAAATCTTCGGCCCACCGAGGGTGAAGTGCGACGGCGCGCCAATCTGCGGATTGCCTATGTTCCCCAGGTCGAAACGGTCAACTGGAACTTCCCCATCACGGTGAGCGAGGTCGTTCTGATGGCGGCCGCGGCCAAGTGGTATCGACCGCGTGCCACCGAGTCAGAGCGCAAACGCGTGGCTGAGTTACTTGAGCAACTCGGACTCGGCGGTTTCGAACACCGGCACATCCGCGAACTCTCCGGCGGCCAGCAGCAGCGGGTGTTCCTCGCCCGCGCCCTTCATCGCGATCCCGAACTACTCGTTCTCGATGAACCAACTTCGGGTGTCGATGTGCGCACCCGTCATGAAGTTGTCCATTTACTTACTGATCTTCATCGCAAAGGCACATCTGTTGTGCTCTCCACTCATGACATCAACGGTCTTGCTGCGCATCTGCCGTTAATCGCTTGCGTCAACCGCGAACTCATCGCCGTTGGAAGTCCCGCCGAAGTTCTCACCTCGTCGGTTCTCGAACGCACCTACGGAGCGCCGATGGAAGTCCTCGAACACGGCGGCATGCTCCTCGTTACCGACAGCCCGATGGGAATCGAATGACACTGTTCGAACCATTCCAGTTCGAGTTCTTTCGCAA
>CAMAYJ010000013.1 GCA_945862505.1 Bifidobacterium breve
GGCATCCAGTGGTCGTGGGAAACGTTCCCGCAGTATCTCGATGCGCTTGCCAGCCGTGAGTACTCGATGGATATTGCTGCTTTCGTCCCGCACGCTCCGCTTCGTGTCTATGTCATGGGCGATCGTGGCGCTCTCGACGTGGAACCAACGAGCGATGAACTGTCACAAATGGCTGAACATGTGCGCGCATCGATCGAAGCGGGCGCAATTGGTGTTTCAACTTCACGTTCACTGAACCACCGCACGCTTGATGGAGAACTCGTTCCAGGCACATTCGCGAATTCCACAGAGTTGGTCGCGTTAGCGCAAGCAATGGTCGGTGCCGGGGGAGGGCTCTTTGAAGCAGTTCCCACCGGCGAGACAGGCGACGATCGCGACACTGTCCTTGGCGAGATTGCGTTGCTCTCCGAAGTCTCGAAGCGCACCGGTGCGCCAGTGTCATTTCTCATGATCCAGTCGATGGGCGCTCCTGATCTGTGGGCAGAACAACTTGAAGCTGTTCGCAAGGCGAACATCGAAGGAGCGCAACTCGTGCCGCAGGTCGCCGGTCGACCCGGTGGCATGTTGATTGGTGTCGCCACCTATCACGGCCTCATGCGCCGACCGACGTTCCGTCGACTTGAGTCGGAACTTTCCTATGACGATTTATTGGTGGCATTGCAGACGCCTGAAGTGAAGGCACAGATTCTTTCTGAAGAAAATCTCCCGGAAGATCCGAACCGTCAGTACGAATCAATCGCCGACAACATGGCGTTTATGTTTGAGCGGCTCTTTGTCCTGGGCGACCCGCCTGACTACGAGCCCACCCGCGATCGTTCCATTGCAGGAATGGCCGAGGCTGCCGGTAAAGATCCGTGGGAGGTTCTGTACGACGCGATTGCTGGCGGTGCACTCCTTCTTGGTGCCTTCACGAACTACGCCAATACCTCTCAGGACCATCTCGCAGTGATGCTCGAACATCCCGACACGGTGGTGGGGCTTTCTGATGGCGGCGCTCATGTCCGGTTTATTTGTGATGCATCGATGCCGACGTATTTGCTGACCCACTGGACTCGTGACCGCACTCGTGGTCATCGGATTCCGATTGAAGCAATCGTCCGCAAGCAGTCTGCGCTCACTGCAGAGGTTGTGGGTCTCAATGATCGTGGAGTGCTGCTCGCGGGCAAGCGTGCCGACATCAATGTGATTGATCTTGAAAAACTCACGTTGCATCCACCGCACCCGTGCGACGATCTTCCCGCAGGCGGGCGTCGAATTCTTCAGGAAGCCACCGGCTATGTGGCCACCATTGTGAAAGGCGTGGTGACTCGTCGTTCCGACGCTGATACCGGAGCGCGACCCGGGCGACTCGTCCGGGTCTCTCACTAGAGCCCGCTTCTCATGGACCTAGGACTACAAGGTCGAATCGCTCTCGTAACTGGCTCGTGGCGCGGGACTGGCGCGGGGATCGCCGCGGTGCTGGCTGCAGAAGGTGCAACTGTGCTGGTGCACGGCCTTGAAGCGGGTCAATGCGAAAGCATACTGGCATCGATCCGATCAGCGGGCGGAACCTGCTTCGAAGTAATTGGCGACATTCGAACCGATAAGGGTGCGGCGAATCTGCGCGCGGCGGTCGATGGAATTGTCGATCGCGTCGACATCGTCATCAATAACTACGGAGTGGCCGAAGGCAGCGATTGGTCGAAGAGCGATGCCGAGTCATGGCATTCGAGTTATGACACCAACGTTGTTTCGGGTATCCGTGTAACGAATGCGTTCGTTGAGTCGATGCGATCGAATGGCTGGGGGCGCATTGTCTTCGTTTCCACCGTTGGGGCGACACGACCAGGCGATCGGATTCCGGAGTACTACGCAGCGAAAGGCGCTCTTCCATCGGTAGCCGTAAGTTTGGCGAAGCATCTTTCTGGAACGGGCATCACGGTGAACTGTGTGAGCCCCGGCCTTATTGCGACGCCCGAAATGGTCGAGCTCTTCACTGAACGGGCTCGACGCAAAGGTCTTGCAACCGACTGGCCGACCGTGGAACGCATGGTTCTCGACACGGCGATGCCGAACCCCTCGGGGAGGGTCGCTACTCCGGAAGATGTCGGAAGATTTATCGCTTTCGTTGTGAGCGAACAGGGATGGCACCTCAACGGGGCACACGTTCGTTTCGATGGCGGTGCCGCCGACACGGTGACCTGAGCGCGAACTACCGGCTTCGCCGAAGCACTCTCCAAATAGCGAGATAGTGCGACAGCATGCCGATAACGACAGCGGCGTGGAAGATCTCGTGGAAGCCGAACTTCTTTGGCCATGGGTTCGGTCGTTGAGCGGCGAAGACTGCGGCGCCACCAAGATACGCAGCGCCACCGGCGGCCAATGCAGCAAGAGCCGGTTTCCCTCCGACTCGAACAACCGCTGGAGCGAGCGCCACGCCTGAGATGCCGAGGACGGGATAGAACCATGAGCCGGCACGGTGTTTTCCGTCGAGACGTATGACTTTGGCTCCTGCGGCGAGACCAGCTGCAGACCACACCGCAGCCAGAACCGCTTTGGCCTGTTTTGGTGGGAGTGTCGCGACGGCGATTGGAGTCCATGTGCCCGCGATCATGACGTAGATCATTGAATGGTCGACTCGGCGCAGGATGTTGGCCATCTTGCGGCTCTTCGTGAGCCGGTGATACGCGCCAGAAGCGCCAAACATCGCGCAGATGCCAATTCCGTACACCGACGCTGCGACTCGATTTCGACCCGGTTTTGCGTTCATGACCATGGCGATTGCTGCCGGAGGGGCGAGAAATGCAGAGACTGCGTGGAGCCGTCCTCGATAAGCGGGGCGTGCATCCCAACTGACTTTCCAAATCAATTCATCGAGAGTGGCAAAGGGGTGCGAGGTGAAAGTAAGTGATGCACTTTGCTCGGCTTCCATCTGGCAAGCGTACCTTCGCCAAGCGAATTCGGATCGACTCCGGTAGCGTTCGCGCCATGCGTGCTTGGCAGATCACCGGAGTCGGAGCGCCTGTCGATGTGCTGAGCATGGTCAGTATTCCCGAGCCCGTTCCTGGGCCGAGCGAAGTGTTGCTGCAGGTGCACGCCGCTGGTATCGGGATGCCCGATGCATTCATGTGTCGTTCGACGTACGCGTTTTCTCCACCGATACCGTTTGTTCCCGGGCAGGAAATGTGCGGAACTGTTGTGGCAGTCGGCGAGGGTTCTCGAGCGACCATCGGCGATCGGCTCATGGGCGTGACGAGCTTTTACGATGGCCGCGGTGGCTTGGCGGAGTACACAATTGCGACCGATGCAACCCTGTTCCGAGTGCCAGATGACATGAGTTCTTCCGATGCCGCAGTATTCCGCATCGGTTATTCAACTGCTCTGATTGGTTTGCAGCGCCGAGGTCAGATCCAGTCTGGAGAGACCGTCGTAGTTCTAGGTGCGAGCGGCGGATCTGGTAGCACCGCGGTGCAGATCGCGGCAGCGCTTGGGGCAAGAGTTCTTGCAGTGGTCTCAACTCCTGAAAAGGCAGCCCTAAGTTTGGCGCTCGGTGCGAGCGCTGTCATCAATCGAAGTGAAGTCGATGTGGTGGTGGCAGTGAACGAGATGACTGATGGTCGCGGCGCTGACCTTGTCTACGACCCTGTGGGCGGCGATTTAGCGAACGCCTCGCTGAAGTGCCTTGCCCCCGGGGGTCGTCTCCTCGCTGTGGGTTTCGCAAGCGGAGAGTGGGCGAATCCTCCGATTGCCGAATTGGTGCGGCGCAATGTTTCGCTCGTAGGCGTGTATGCCGGCGGAATTGGGCGAACCGAGAATGAATCCGATCATGAGTTGCTCCTTGCGCTGCACAGCGAAGGAAAACTGCAGTCGTTTGTTCAAGAAGTGTCGTTTGATCATGGGGTCGATGCTGTAGTAGCAGTCGAAGAAGGAACCGTGGTCGGTAAATCTGCTGTCATCGTTTCAAGTGAATAAGGGGGACGAGTGGCTCGTCTGGAATCTGAAGTAGCAATCGTCACTGGTGGGGCTCGGGGGCTTGGGCGCGCTATCGCCGAGGCCTACGTCGCTGAAGGAGCACGAGTGTGCATCGCTGATGTACGCATCGAACTGGCGCAACGGGTGGCTGAAGCACTCGGAGACTCTGTGATTGCTCTTGAGCTCGATGTGACCGATGAACAGTCGTGGAACCTCGCCCTCGGTGCTTGTGAAGAGGCATTTGGTTCGGTGAGCGTTCTCGTGAACAACGCCGGTCTCGCAGAGGGTGCTGCGATCGACGACACAACGCTTGAGAGCTATCGACGCGTCACTGAGGTAAATCAAACAGGAGTTTTTCTCGGAATGAAATCGGTGATCCCGGCGATGAAACGCGTCGGGCACGGTTCGATCATAAACATGTCCTCGATCGACGGGCTTGTGGGTTCTCCGCGCATCATCTCCTACATCGCCAGCAAGTGGGCCGTGCGGGGAATGACGAAAGCGGTTGCAATGGAGATGGGTCCGTATTCGATTCGCGTGAATTCAATCCATCCCGGGCACGTAGTCACTGAGCTTGGTCTTCGTGACGGGGTTGATCCCAGCATCATCACGGCAATGGTGGAAGAGCACACGGCGAGACACGCACCTATGCAGCGCACTGGAACGCCGCAGGAGATAGCGGCCATGGCCGTGTTTCTTGCCTCGAACGAGAGTTCCTATTGCACGGGTGCGGAATTCGTGGTCGATGGCGGATTTACGGCTGGTTATCCCGCTCCGGGTTCACCAAACCCGTTTTGAAATAGCTCGTGATCGCAGCGTTGACCTGATCGGGCACTTCAAGTTGTACGAAGTGCCCTGAATCGGAAACCACCTCAAACTGAACATCGCGAAAGATCGAACGCAGAAGCACTTCGTCTGCTGACTCTGCGGTGATCCAGAGCACGGGACAGGAAACCGATTTCGCTAGAGAAACGGTATCGATAGCGATGGACGCGAGATCGGCTTGGGCAACGCGCCGAGGCACTCGAAGCGCCGCAGCGACCACGCTGTCTGCGAGTTCGGGCCGGCGATCTGAAATGAACCCTCGGTAAATCTGCTCGAAGGCTTCGTCGTCGGCGATCGAGGACACCATGGCTGCGAGGGGAGAGTCGCTGTCAGATCCGCGAAGGTCCGCCTTGGCACTGATCCTCGTGTCGAGAAGCACGAGCGCCTCACAGCGGTC
Organism: Bifidobacterium breve; assembly: GCA_945862505.1. Classification (GTDB taxonomy): domain Bacteria; phylum Actinomycetota; class Acidimicrobiia; order Acidimicrobiales; family Acidimicrobilacustridaceae; genus Acidimicrobilacustris. The sequence continues at coordinate 5,174 of CAMAYJ010000013.1, forward strand.
AGGGGCATCATTAGCGAACTGCAGGACCGATGGGCATCCGCCGGCGTGACCAACAATTACAGCCGAGGAAATCTTTTCATGATCGAGGACGGCAGCGAGGTCGTTGGCGTGTTGTTGTACGTTGTAGCCACGCTCTGGCGCTTCGGAGGCGCCGTGACCGCGTCGGTCTATGGCGAGGACGCCGTGAGTCTTTGAAAAGGCAGTGAGTTGAGCTTCGAAGTGCGTCGCGTTCGAGCACCAGCCATGAACGAAAACGATTGTCGGTGCGCCTTGGCCGCCAGTTACATAATGCAGCATTGTTCCGTCGACGACGTTTACGAACCGATCTTTCATCGCTCAGGGATTGATCGTCAGGACTGCACGCCCGAGGTAGGCACTGGCTTCGAGTTCGTCGAAGATTGCGGGGAGGTCTTCAAGGCCGCCGACCCGGGAAATATGGCTCTTCACGACTCCACGAGCAGCGAGTTCGACGAGTTCACGCATGTCTTGAACAGTGCCCACCGCGGAAAAGATGATGGTCGGATCTTTGAAGAACATCATGAACGGGTCGATTTCGAACGAGCCTTGGCTCGTGGCCGGAAGTCCGACAGCAACAAAGAGACCCTTTTTGCCCAAGATGTCGAATCCGAGTTGATAGCCAGCGATATTCGCCGTGAAAACGATTGCGGCATCGACGCCTCCGAAATCGCGGGCGATGACTTCCCGGGCTTCAGCGGCATCGATTGCAACTTCAGCGCCCATGTCTTTTGCGAACTTGAGGCGGTCAGCGCCGACATCAATGGCGATCACTCGGTAACCGAACGCTGCAGCTAGTTGCACGGCGTAGTGGCCAAGCCCTCCAGCGGCGCCGACGATTGCAACAGTTCGACCAGGCGTGACGCGGTGAGCGGTGAGCTTCTTCACTGCCCCGTAGGCGGTGAGCCCACCACAGGCCAGCGGCGCTTCCATATCGCTCACCGAATCCGGGAGTACAACGAGTGATGGCGCCCACACGGCGAAGTATTCGGCGAACGTACCGATGATTCCAGTGGAGTTCGCACAATGGCGAGGCTCTCCCTCGATGCAATAGCGGCACTTGCCGCACCAGTATTCGCCGCCGGTTCCTCCGAGCCCAAGGATGACTCTGTCGCTGACAGACACCGATGCTTCGGCGCCTGGGCCTAGAGCTTCAACGATTCCGATTCCTTCGTGACCAAGTGGCCCGTCACCAGTGGCGAATTTCCAGTCACCGCGTGCGAGATGAAGATCAGAGTGGCAAACCCCGCATGACGACATGCGGATGAGCGCCTGATCGGGCCCGGGAATCGGGAGTTCACCTTCGCGGACCTCAATGGCTCCTGCTATGCGCTGCACGGACTTCATCGTTCCCCCTACAAGAGATGACCTGTGAGGGAACATTAGAGCGACAGGTGCCTGCGAGGTCGGGGATCTCGGCCAGAATGCACAAATGGAACCTTCTGGAATCATCTTTGCCGCTCTCGACTGTGACGCAGCCGTCATCGAGGACTGGAACCGTTGGTACGACCTCGAACACACGCCTCCCAATGTGATGCTTGAAGGTGTGATGTTGAGCAACCGTTACGTCGCCACTCCAGAACTGCATGCTGCTCGCCAAACCGCTGACGGCTCACCCTTCGGCGGTGGCCGAGCTTCGTTCATCACGGTGTACACGCTCACCGGCGATCCCCAAATTGCGTTCGACGATATGAGCACGCTGCGCGAGCGGTTGATTGACTCCGGACGCATGGCGTTTCCCGAGGATCAGAAAGCTGTCCGAGAAGGCGACTGCTTTCAATCGGTTGGTGCGTTCGTTTCGTCTCCGACGAAGTTGGTTCCGATGGATGTTCCATTTGTCGGACACACCGGTGTTGTCATCCGTCATCGTCGCGGCGGCCAGACGCAATCGCTTGAGCGTGCCGCTCGACTTGTTGATCTGGATTTCGTGCACGGCGTATGGAGCCTTACGTCACGGCTGCGCGACGGTCTCGACATGGACATGGTGTTCGTCGAAGGCGACGCCGCGCAAGCAGCGCGAACAATGCGGACCGCCGAACCAGCCGATAGTGCAACTGAAGTCATTGTTGATGCTCCCTATGACCGGATCAACCCGATGAACTACCCATGGGCTGACTCGATTCGTAACTCTGATCTACCGAAAACTGTTGCGCTGTAGTTCGGCGAGAGGGCTAGCTGGTCATTCCGCCGAGGCCGACAAGGCCGCGTGCGAGTTCGATTTCGCCCATGTGGCGAAGTCCGTGTTGGTAAAGCCAGCACTCGAATCCGTCGAGCACGGTGATTCCTTCTGGTCCGGCGACTCGAGCGCTGTAGGTGGAGGCAACCTGAGGTGGGAACGGGCGCGCAATGATCAGTCGAGTGAAATCAGCGGGGTCCATCGTGGCGAGGTAGGCCTCGGTGCGATCAAAGACTGCGCGCTGATACTCCTTGAAGGCCTCGAAATCGCCGATGCGCTGGTGGATCATTTCGTCGACAGTTCGTTCTTTGCCGTGGTCATTGATTGCCATCTGCACTCGTGACTGCCACTCATCGTTCCAGATCGGCATCTGTCCAGTGATGAACATGAAGTTCGCGTCTTCTTGGTTCGTGTAGTGGAAGAGCGAGAACGCGATGGGGAGAACCTTCTCGCGCTCGAAATGATTCACATGCTCGGGCCCCATGGTGCTGACCGCTTGGTAATAAAGCGAATGCATCGCGGCCATGCGCCGTTGGAGCGAATCGAGGATGAGTGCAGTCACGAAATCACCTTGTGTAGAGCGGTGCGGCGCGGTTCAAGATGATTTGCGTGCGCTCGTTGACCGCGTCTTCGAAGCGTCCTTCTTCGACCATCCAGAACCGGTTGGCGTACAGGCCTTCAATGACCTGTTCGGCAACTTCAGACAGAGGCGTGACGGCGACCGGAGTTCCGGCGGCTTCCATCGATTCGATCCAACCAGCCATCTTGTGGGTGTGGTCGATCGCAACTTCAGCTTCGTAGCCAGGAGGACGCTCAGCAGCGGCCCAGATGCCAGTGTTCAACACTCCCTTGGTCTTGCCTGTGGGGAACAGAACAGAAACACCGATCTTTTGGTTGACCTCGTTGAGTTGGCCGTAGAGACATTCGCTCAGTGTGACGACAGCAGCCTTACATGTGGCGTACGTGGGAGACATAGCGATCGGTGAGAAGCCACCATTGTTTGATGAAGTATTGACGATGTGGGCTTCTTCGTCCTGGGCCAGCAATGTCGGCACAAAAGCGTTAATGCCGTTAATGACTCCGTAAAGGTGAACGCTAAGAGCGAAACGCCAGTCGTTGATCTCATGTTCCCACAGCCGACCATGAGCGCCAGAGGCAACACCGGCGTTATTGCAGACGACATGAACCTTGCCGAATTCGGCGAGAGTCGCGTCGCGAAGAGCTTCAACTGACTCAAGGCTGGAAACGTCAGCAGTAACACCGATGACCTCTCCGCCATTTCCGCGGAGCTCGTTAACAACGCCATCGAGTTGTTCGGCACGAAGATCTGACAGGACGACCTTCATTCCCTCGGCCAGGAAACGCTCGCCCATGGCCTTTCCGATACCACCGGCACCACCGGTGATGACTGCGACTTTGCCTTTAAGTTCTTTCATGGTTCCCCCTCTGATCGAAGCCGAACTCTAGTTGGTTCGTTTATGTGCTCGCGCCGCAGAATGGGGTCTCGTTAGAGCCGTGTGACGCTGTGAAACGACTGACGAGTTGCGGTTGTGACGGGAAGATCCTCGCCCAACTCTTTGGCAAGGTTGAGAGCCTGATCAAGGTCCTTCTCTCCGAGTGATTGCAGATGAAGTAACAGTTCGCGCAAAGATTGGGGATCGTTATCAGTGAGTGGTGAAGGGCCTCCCAGCATGAAGGGCGAGAGTGCCTGATCGAATACTCCGGTCTCGGCGATTGTGTGTTGGAGAACACTGAGAGTGATTCCTGCGCCAGTAGCGATCTGCATGGCTTCATGCACGGCGGCCATACAGATGTACCCGGTGGCATTTCGTGCCAGTTTCAGGGCAAGGCCAGAACCAAGGTCGCCGGCATGGATGATTTCTTTCGAAAATGCCATGAGAGCCGGCGATGCAAGTGCGACAGCCTCAGCCGATCCTCCGACCATGGTCAGAAGTGTTCCGGCATTGGAACCTGTTTCGCCGCCACTGATGCCTGCATCGATCACTGCGACTCCCACTCTCGTGCCAGCGTCAGCAAGGAGTCGAAGAGTCTCGGGCGAAATCGTTGAGTGAATAGTGACGACCGAACCAGGTTGCATTGTTGTGAGCACACCATTGTTTCCGGAAACGACCTCGATGGTCTGAGCGTCATCAAAGACCACGATGCAGGCGAGGTCTGCTGCTCGGCCGGCGTCAGCCGGCGACGACGCGACGGCCGCAACCGACTGTGAAAACTGCTCAAGCGATGCGGCACTTATGTCGAAAAGTGAAACCTCGAAACCGGCTTCGATGACATGCCTCGCCATCGGCCCGCCCATGCGACCGAGGCCGATCATCGCGACCTTTGTCATTTCGTAGCTCCATGGTTGACGATTGCTGTTTCGGAAACTCGAAACAACGACCCACTGCTCGGATACCCGACGTAGGGGATGAGTTGAATGACAACTTCGCGAACCTGTTCAGCCGTTAACTCGCCGGTGCGGAGCGCGTTGGAGAATTGGATGCCAAGCACGTCGAATTCATGTTGGGCTGCGAGAACTCCCATGACGAGGAGGCGCCTCGTGGCGACGGGCAGAGCTTCGCCCGTCCAGACCTCGCCAAAGAGGTGGCCAATCATGAGGTCAAAGAAGTCAGACGAACCGTGTTCTGCGAGCGGCAAATCTGGTCCGTAGACTTCCCGATACTTAGCAACACCTTCTGCATAACGATCAGCGTCGACTCTTGGGAGATCTGGCATTTGGTCCTCTGTCCTTCGTGGCGAGCCCTCTGTACTGCGGCAAGATTGACACAACCTTCCGGGATCTCGCTGAAGCGGCGTACAAGTGATTTGAGCGTTGTGAGGCACGACCATTGCCATTTCCGCTACCTTGCCCCCAACAGTTCGTCACTAAGGGGGAATAATGGGTTCAACAGTTGGTCAGTTTTGTATCGCAGTAAACGATCTCGAAGAATCGGTTCGGTTCTACACAGAGATCATGGGTCTGGTCGAACACGGCCGCACCGAAATCCCGAATGTGCATGAGGTGCACCTTGCTGGAGCCGAAGGCGAACACGGTGGCCGGCTTCAGTTGGCGAAGTTCAATCCAACTCAAACTCCGCAGCCGATCGACCACGGTCGAGCACTCTGGAAGGTCTACATCTATGTCGATGACGCGGTTGCGACATGGGAAAAGGCTGTTGCCGCTGGCTATGAATCCCATATGAAGCCAGAGCGACTTGAGCGCTGGCCAGTCATCGTTGGGTTCGTTTCCGATCCCGACGGATATCTCATCGAGATCATCCAATCCGAAGGGCCGCGCCCGGGACACTGATTCCCACTTGGTGCGGTACAAGTACGACGAAAGGGTCAGAGGATTCCCACGGGGACCTCTGACCCTTCTTCGTTACGTCGAGGGGCCTAGACTCGCCGGATAGGGGCGAGAGCCTTGGTCCATCAAGGGGGAATCTGATGAATGCCGACGATCTCATTTTGGTCAGTGTTGATGATCACATTGCCGAACCGGCCAACATGTTCGATGCACATGTGCCTGCAAAATACAAAGAGTTCGCTCCGCGAGTCGTCACCGACGAACATGGCATCGAGCAGTGGTGGTACGGCGACATCAAAGGCCGCAACCTTGGCCTGAACGCGGTAGCGGGAAAGCCGCGCGAATACTTCAACGTCGATGCTTCTCGCTATGACCAGATGCGGCCAGGTTGTTGGGATGTTCACGAACGAGTTCGCGACATGAATGCCGGTGGACAACTCGCAGGTCTCAATTTCCCTAATTGGACCGGATTCTCTGGTCAGGTGCTCAACCAGGGCCCCGACCGTGCAATCAACGAGATCATGATCAAGGCCTACAACGACTGGCACATCGATGAATGGTGCGCTGCGTATCCGGGACGGTTCATCCCGTGCGGGATGCTCCCTCTTTGGGACGTTGAAGAAGCAGCAGCCGAAGTGCGCCGTCTTGCTTCGAAGGGTTGTCACGCAGTGACGTTCTCGGAGAACCCGGCAGCGCTCAACATGCCTTCGATCCATTCGGGAGCATGGGATCCGCTCTTCGCCGCATGCGTGGAGACTGAGACGGTGATTTGTTGTCATCTCGGTTCCTCATCTCGCGGAGTCGCTACGTCACCGGATGCGCCAGCTGGCGTTGCGATGACCTTGTCCTCGGCCGGAACGGTGTACACCCTTGTCGATCTGATCTGGGCGACATTCTGGGAGCGATTCCCGACCCTCAAGTTCTCGCTGACCGAGGGCGATATCGGCTGGATCCCCTATTTCCTCTGGCGCGCCGAGCATGTCAACGATCGACATGGCGGCTGGATCGGTCATGACTTTTCAAAGACCGGTGGACCGATGCAGATCTTCAACGATCACATCTTGGTGTGTTTTATTAAAGAGACCGTTGGGCCACAGCTTTTCAATCACTTCAATCTCGACAACGTCTGCTGGGAATCGGATTATCCCCACTCCGATGGCACCTGGCCGAACGCGCCAGAAGAACTCTTGAAGACTCTCGCCGGCTATGACGACGCGACGATCAACAAGGTCTCCCACGAGAACGCGATGAAGCACTACAACTTCGATCCGTTCAAGTACATCCCGAAGGAAAAGGCAACAGCTGGCGCCCTTCGTGCGATGTCACCAGATGTCGACGTCGTTACCCGAACGGGCCGTCTTGCCGATGAGCGCGATCTCGCTCAGTGGAAGGCAATCCTGAGCGGCGGCGGTGTGGCTCCGGCGAAAGCTTGATTCTCAATCTGCTGCTCGGAGTTCGACTTCGACGCCGGATTGCAGAACCATTCCGGTAAGTGAGTCAATGCCGGTAGCGGCACTCGTCAACGCGCAAACGTTTGCGTCGCCCCAACCATGGGTCAGAACGATAGAATCGTCTCGCAACGTTTCATCGGCCAGCAGCGTCGCAGTGATCGTCCCAAACGCAGAGGTCACCGTCGCAAGTTTCGGGTGCCCCAGCGCGGCGACAGCCGAAGGCGACGCGTGAATCGCCGGCTGTTCCAGCGTTCCACCCGGCGGCGCAATATCGCGAAACTGCGAGTTCATGAGTTTGAGTCGGCGGCTGGGAAGTAGGACCGAGGTGAGTCGTTGCGGTGGGTTCTCTAACCGGACCATCACATCCTCTTGAAGCGCGAGAGCGTCAAGGCGCCATTTTCCCGACGGCAAGACATTGGCTGTTACCCACCCGAAAACGGCGCCTGAAGCAATCCTGAGTGATGGCGAGCTCATGAGTGATTGAGGATCGACGCTCCGATCGACGAGCTGCATGAGCAGTCGCTTCTCAGTTTGATCGTTGAGCTCAGTGTCCCGGGGGAGTAACTCGAGTCCAAGCCTTTTTGCCAGTTGCGCAAACATCCACCACATAGGACGTCGTTCGTAGAGCGGCTGAACTACTGGCTCGGTGAATTGCGCGGCAACGGCGAGTTGGAACGAATCAAGCAGCCAGGTTAGATCGGCGCGTTCGAGTTGATCGACAGCGGGGAGAACGTGGGTTGCGAGCTCCGTTGTTTCAGTGGGAAGTACGTCGATGGTCACAAGAGTGGCGAGGGATGACAGCGCGGCGAGCGTTCTGTCTCGATCGGGCAAAGCCGTTACGGGATTTCCCCCGACGACGATGAGCGTTGTGATGTTCCCGGCTTCGATTTCAGGCACAAGTGCCGAACAGGGGTACTCGCCAAATCGGCGCGGGAGATCTGGGCGACTCTTGGGACCAGGCTCGGGAGTTCCATCTGAGACAGGTAGATCGCGTTGGTCGAGCCTTAGGAGATATCCGGGATTGAACCACATTCCGCCGGGGGTGTCGTAAGAGTCGGTGACGACGTGGAGCGCCCATAAGAGATATTCGGTGACATTTGCGGATGCCGACATCGAGACGCCAGTGCCGGTAAGAGCGCTGACGCGACCGGCGGACAACACCGCACTGAGAAGTGTTTCGAGGGATTCGATTGCAATATCGCAGGACGTGGACACGAGTTGATCGTCAAAGAGAGCGACTGTGGCCGCGAGCGACTCGGCGCCAGTTGCGCGCTGATCGATTGCTCCCGCTGCGGGATGCTCCTCTAGCAGGCGCCTCAAGAGCCAGCCGAGAATGAGCCAATCTGATCCAGGTCGTATTTGGAGATGGTGATCGGCGAGCGCGGCTGTTTCTGTTCGGCGCGGGTCAATTACCCAAAGGGAGCCGCCGCCTCCTTGAAATTCGCGAAAGCGTCGAACGGGATCTGGCATTGCATTCGAATGGCCATGAGAAACGACGGGGTTGCTACCGAAAAGCAACAGCAGTTTCGATGATTCATGATCCCAAAGTGGAGTGAGGCCTGACCATCCTCCGACGAGTTCCGCAATCAGTGGTTTGCTCGGAGTATCGATTGTCGTAGCGGTGTATTTCTGTTTCGATCCGAGAAGCGAGAGAAACCGTTCTGCAGCGCGACGCCCTGCCGTGTCAAAGGCTGAACCGCTGGCCAAATACATGGCAATCGAATCCGGTCCGTGCTCCGTTAATGATGCAGAAACTCGATCAGCGACGTCGTCAAGCGCATCGTCCCAATCCGAGAGTGTCCGTGAGTCACCTCGTCCGACAGAAGGTTGATTAAGTCGGCGATCGTCGTGATGGAGGACGCCGAGTGAGCGTCCCTTTGCGCACGTGTATCCACGTGAAAGGGCATGGGTCTCGTCGCCTCGGATTTTCGTGATGACTTCGTCCTCGACAGTTACGACGAGTCCGCACATGGCATTGCACACTCGACAAAAGGTCTGAACGTCCACTCGGAGATCCTGTCACGGGTTCAGCCGAACGCTGCGCTGAACTTATTCCTCGAGACGTGAAGGATCCGGGTCTCGCCACATCAGCCACACCGGAGGACTACCCGGAACACTGATTTCGTTGAGAACTTCGAAGCCAAAACGTTCGTAGAAGGGGAGATTTTCGGGCTTCTGGGTTTCAAGGTAAGCCGCCTCAGTCTCGCGATCGCAACGTGTCAGCACTGGCATGAGAAGTTCACGCCCAAGTCCTTGACCTTGTCGCGTGGGGTCGACGCCAAGAAGAGCGAGATACCAATGCGGTTGTTCAGGATGAGCGTTCTCGACTGCAGTAAGAAGTTTGATCCCCGTTCTTCGATTACGTCCTGTAAGTAGTGCTCGAGCGCAGGCTGCGTAGATGCGGAGGTCACGCCCCTTGGGGCGCGGGGTCCCACCAGGGGGAAGCCAAGAGGCCGAACCGACCACGCGTTGGCCATCGAGAGCGCCCCAGACCTGGCCGTGGTCCATGCAGTCCCGTAGCAGGGCACCGAGGAAGATCGGAAGGATCCGCTGTTCTTGGCCGGGGTCTTTGGCGAAGAAGCCAAAGAGTGGATCGGGCCAGAAGGCGCGGCTCGTCGTGGCAATCGCTTCGCCTCGTTGAGGGCGACCGATCTGCTCGATCTGCGCCATTAGTCCTGCGGTGAAGACTGAGCGCCGCGAATGAGGCGGCCGGGTAGTTCGCCGGTGGGAACACCATTGTTCATTACGACTGAACCCGCAACGATCGTGGATCGGTAGCCCGCCGCCCGTTGAACCAGGCGTTTCCCGTTTGCTGGAAGGTCGTGCAACATCTCGGGAACACCGACAGAGAGCAGCTCGAAATCGATCAGGTTGATGTCGGCGCGTTTGCCTTCTTGGAGAGATCCTCGATCGTCAAGCCCGACAGCGTGAGCAGTGTCATGGGCTTGTTGTTTCACCAGCCACTCGATCTCGAACTTTTCCGACGATGCAACGTCGCGTCCCCAGTACTGCAACATCCAGGTTGGAAAACTGGCGTCGCAGATCATCGTGCAATGAGCGCCCGCATCACCAAGTCCGGGGACGGTGTTGGGATGAGCGATCATTTCGCGAGTTGCCTTCAGGTTTCCTTCGACGAAGTTCATCACTGGAACGTAAATGCGTCCATTGCCATTATCTGACATCAGCGTGTCGTAAGCGCCAGAGATGTCGAGGCGTTCGTCAAGGGATTGGTCATAGCGGATGGGATCGCTCAGCGCGAACATCGTGCTAGCCAGACCGTTCATGTCGCCACCCGTCGCTTCGACTTCACCGATGATCGTTGCTCGGGTTGACGGATCGGCAAGAGCAGCAACGCGGTCAAGGTGATCGAGGTTCATAAGCGACTGATAGGTCGAAGATGGCAGTAGTGGGTTGACGCGACCTTCGAGCGACATGATGAGCCCAACTGGCCGAGCTGCAACTTGCCCGGTGATGCGTAAGCCGTCGTCGTTGGCGGATTTTATGAGGTCAAGAATTTTCCGGTATTCGTCGGGAGCAAACTCGGGTCGCTGGAGAAGCGAAACCGAGATGGGACGACCGCTTACTTCAGCCATTTCGCGAATCAGCGCAAATTCAGCATCAAGGTCGAAGAGGTCGGCAACGATTTCGAGAACGCCTTTTCCGGTCGCCCCGATGGCGCGCGCAATACCGACAAGTTCTTCGCGTGAGGCGGTGAGGCTCGGAGTGTGTCGACCATCAGCAGATTTGTGGGCAACGGTGCGCGAAGTTGTGAAGCCAAGTGCACCGGCACGGATTGCATCTGCTGCGATCGCTCCCATTTGTGCAATCTCATCTGGTGTCGCTCGCTCGGCATGATCGGCGCCGCGATCTCCCATGACATAGCCACGAACCGCAGCGTGACCAATCTGTGCGGCAAAGTCGATGGCATGCGGAGTGCTGTCGATGCTGTCGAGGTACTCGGGGAACGATTCCCAATCCCATGTGATTCCCTCATGAAGGGCAGTCCCGGGAATGTCTTCGATTCCTTCCATGACCTCGATAAGCCAGTCATGTCGATCAGGGGCGACTGGCGCGAAACCCACGCCACAATTTCCCATGACCGCAGTGGTGACTCCTTGCCACGAAGATGGCGTGAGGTAGGGATCCCAACTCACCTGACCGTCATAGTGGGTATGGATGTCGACCCACCCAGGAGTAACAAGAAGTCCGGTTGCGTCGAGCTCCGTGATGCCTCTCTCGTTGATGTCGCCGATGGCGGTAATAACGCCGTCATCGATGGCGAGATCACCGAGAAATCGCGGACGGCCAGTGCCGTCGACGATGGTCCCATTGCGGATGACGAGATTGTGCTTGGCCATGTGATGAGGGTACTCATCGTCCCGGTGGCGTGCGCTTGATGGAACGAAGCGTGGCCTATAAGTACACTTTGGCTGGCGTGGCTGCGGGGACTGCGCCAATGCCGGTCTCGCTCCCCGTTTCTGGGGGAGTGTCATGGGGTCAGAAAAGGTCGCAGTCGTCACCGGCGCAAGTCGGGGAATCGGTAAGGGAATTGCCCTCGAGTTGGGAGTTGCTGGTTTCACGGTATACGTGACAGGAAGATCTGTGGATGCGGGAATGATCCCGGGCACGGTGGGGGAAACAGCGGCACAGATCGACGATCTAGGCGGACACGGAATTGCCATCGCTTGCGATCATCACGATGACGCTCAGGTGAAGGCAGTATTCGAGCGCGTTGAAAAAGAACACGGGCGCCTCGATGTTCTCGTCAACAACGTGTATTCCGCGCCAGACCTTGTTCCGTGGCTAGGAAAAAAGTTCTGGGAACTTCCGATTGAGGCGTGGGATCAAGTCATCGACATCGGCACTCGTTCGCACTATGTCGCGAGTGTTTTTGGAGCACCGTTGATGCTTGCGAATCGAAGCGGTCTCATCGTCAACGTGTCATCTTCGGGAGCGGTGAGTTACGGACATAATGTCGTTTACGGCGTTGGTAAGGCGGCTGTCGACAGGATGACCGCCGATATGGCAATTGAACTTCACGGAACTGGCGTCTCTGTGGTGTCGTTGTGGCCCGGGCTTGTGCGTACCGAACTTCTTGATCTGGGAGCGCAGACCGAGGGCGACGAGATATTCATCGAACTTCCTGGTGAAGGCCGCTTCGATCTTTCCGGCGCCGAGTCGCCGCGATTCCTCGGAAGAGCAGTTGTTGCTCTCTACGGATGTGCTGACATTGCCGAGCGTTCGGGTAAGCCATTTTCGTCAGCGGCCCTCGCCCGTGAACTTGGCTTCACTGATCTCGATGGAACAATCCACGAGGTGCTGCTTCGTCCAGACGCGTAATCACTCAAATAACGGTTTTAGGTTGCCTGCTGCGCTCGGGATCTGTTCACAGCAGCCATAGCTGGTGCAGAGTACGGTCGTGAACGGAAGTGGGGACCTGTGAAGTTCGACCTTGTGATTCGTAACGGAAGTGTTATCGACGGTAGCGGGTCGTTAGCGGTCGTCGCCGATGTTGCAGTTTCCGATGGCCTGATTGCGCGCATCGGTGAGGTTCCCGAACGCGGACAAGTCGAGATCGATGCTGCCGGTTACGTGGTCACTCCTGGCTTCATCGACGGTCATACCCATATGGATGCTCAAGTGTTCTGGGATTCCGCCGGAACGAATTCGTGTTGGCATGGTGTGACGACAGTTGTGATGGGCAATTGTGGTTTCACTATTGCTCCCGTTCGTGCCGATAGTCATCATCTCGCAGTTCGATCGATCGAACGTTCCGAAGATATTTCTGCTGCAGCGATGGCGGCGGGCGTGCCCTGGGACTGGACCACGTTTGCCGAGTATCTCGACTCGATCGACCGCGTGCCAAAAGCAATCAACTACGCCTCCAACATCGGTCACAGCGCGCTCCGCAGTTGGGCCATGGGCGAGCGAGCGTTTCATGAGCAAGCAGATGAGGCTGATCTTGAATGCATGAAGTCTGAACTCGCCGACGCATTGCGGGCCGGTGCATGGGGGTTTACGACTTCGCGCACGGTGCATCACATGACACCCGATGGTGAGCCAGTTGCATCGCGACTCGCTGAATGGTCTGAGGTGGAAGCACTCATCGATCTGATGGGCGATCTCGATGCAGGTGTTTTCCAGTTCGTAGAGGATCCGCCTTCCGATGCCGACCGCGCCGCCCGTGATCAGCAACTTGCCGAACTTGCCGCAAGGTCAGGAGTGCCGTTCATAATCGGAGCGACTTCGGGGTCAACTCGACCCCTCGAACTGATTTCCGCAACAAGATCGCTAGGCGGCACGATGACGGGGATGACTCATCCGCGCGGCATCGGCACGATGTCTTCGTTCAAAAGCCAATTGCCATTCGACACGCTGCCTGAATGGGCGCAAGCTAGAGCTGACGGACAGGAAGTCTTTTTTCAACGCCTTCGTGACCCTAAAACGCGTCTGGCGCTGATTGATGTCGCGCGTAACGCGCAGTACAGCGCAACCTTTGGGGGAGAGGCACGACCTCCGGTGTTCGAACGTATGCAGGTTCTCGAATCGCCGGTGCCACCTCATCGAACCGTCGCTGAAGTTGCTGCCGAACGAGGGATCGATCCGGTCGAAGCAATGGTCGATCTCGGCCTCGAAAGTAATTTCGAAGTGTTCTTTGTTCAGACGATGTCGTCATTCGACGAAGTAGCGGTAGTTCGATCAATGAAGTCGCCAGGAACGGTCATGACCTTCTCAGACTCGGGCGCTCACGTGAGTCAGATGTCCGACGCTTCGATCTTCACGCACCTTCTTGCCTATTGGGTTCGGGAGAGGGGCGAGTTCGCTCTCGAAGAAGCGGTTCAGATGATGACAAGCGCGCCCGCGCAAGCATGGGGCTTCACCGATCGCGGTGTTCTGCGAGAGGGATTGGCCGCGGACATCAATATTTTTGATCCAGGTACGGTCGCCCCGGCGCTCCCGACTCTTGCGCACGACTTGCCGTCAGGAGCTCGGCGGATTGTGCAGAAGGCAACAGGCTTTCTCGCCACGATCGTTGCGGGTGAGGTCACGGTTCGAGATGGTCAAAGCACGGGCGCAACACCGGGACGTCTCTTGCGTGGTCAATCGCGCAACGAAAATCGAAAGGTCAGTAAATGAGCGATCTCCCTTGGGTCATTTCCGTCGACGATCATGTCGTCGAACCTAAAGATGTCTGGACCTCAAGATTGCCGAGTGCACTTCGTGATCGTGGACCGCATGTCGTCGAGGACACCTGCGAGATGACCTTTAATCCCGCAACGGGAGCTCATAGCTTCGTCAAGGGAGGCAACGGTCCGATTGCTGATTGGTGGGTGTATGGCGATGCGCTGCGCCCAATCCCGCAAGTGATGGCGTGTGCCGGCAGTAAGCCAGAGGATTTCACTCTGCAACCAATTCCATTTTCAGAGATGCGCCCGGGTTGTTATGACCGAGAGGCGCGAATCGCAGACATGGATATCAACCATGTCGAGCGATCACTTTGCTTCCCCACCTTTCCTCGATTCGCTGGTCAGATGTTCTATGAGTCACCTGACAAGGAAGTCGCACTTCTGTCGGTTCGGGCGTTTAACGATTGGATGATCGACGAGTGGTGTGGTCCGAGCGGGGGTCGACTCATTCCACTATGCATCGTTCCGTTATGGAACGCACAACTTGCGGCGACCGAAGTACGTCGCATTGCCGCGGCGGGCTGTCGCGCGATCACATTCCCTGAATTGCCAACCTTTCTGGGACTCCCATCAATCCACGATCGAGATCACTTTTGGGAGCCTCTGTGGCAGGCCTGCAATGACACTGGGGTGACGATCCATATGCATATTGGTTCCGGTTCGAAAATGCCTCAGACGAGCATCGACGCGCCCTCTGGCGTCGGTGTAGCAGTGACGTCGATCAATGCATTCATGGCGTTGGCTGATTGGTTGCTGTCGGGAGTGCTAGCTCGATATCCGAATCTGAAGATCGCATTCTCCGAAAGCCAAGTTGGTTGGATGCCGTACGTCTTCGAACGTTGCGATCGCGTCTTTCTGCAGAGTTCCGGTTGGTGCGAAATCGATCCATCGGTAACCGAATTACCGTCTTCCTACGTCCCGGGTCGCGTCTATGGGTGCTTCTTCGACGACATGGTTGGAATCGAAACTCGCCATCTCATCGGCGTCACCCAAATGCTGTTTGAGACTGACTATCCACATCAAGATTCCACCTGGCCGAATACGCCTGATGTGGTCGCTCGGATCGCCGAGCGTGTGAGTGCTCGTGAACTCGAGATGATGGTACGCACGAACGCCATCGACCTGTTGGGTCTCGATCCAGTCAGTTTGGTTCCTGCCGGATTGGGCTAGGCGTCACCGATGGAAGAGATGGTCGAGAAGGCCTTCTTCAGATATCGGAGCGAACTCTGATATCTGTCCCGTGGTTCACGGTCTTCCCACTCCAGGAATCTCGACGTCAATCGCAGCGATGATTCCCGAAGGCGACTTTCGAACTTCGTCACGCCTCCAATCGGCAGCGGCGCAGATGAGGAGCGTTCGTCGATCGACTCCGCCGAGCACACACGCGACAGGGATCAGTCCGTCGATTCGATACTCGTGTGTCGTCTCGCCACCAGGAAGAGCGCGAAAGACGCGAGCCCCAATTGGGTCGGCTACCCAGACTGCGCCTTCGGCATCGAGGCAAATGCCGTCGGGTGGCGCAAACGGTGGACCACCACTCGATGGTTGTAGCGACGCGTAGATGCGTCGGTTGGAAAGTGTTCCGTCGGCGGCCCGGTCGAATGCGCTGATGCGAGCGGCGGCACTTTCCGCAATAAGGAGCGTGTGTTCATCGGGAGTGAGGATGTGCCCGTTCGGCGATTCCAATTCGTCGGCGGCGACAAACCAGGAGCCATCAGCGTGCACAGCAATGGTTTGGCCAGGGCACCGCTTGCCGCCTTCTTGAATGCGGTGGCCCATGTCGCCGACATACGCCGTGCCATCGCTAGTCACGATCATGTCGTTGAGCGAACCCCGGGCGACAGAGGACAGATCTGCATGAACAGCCATGACTCCGTCACTGGTAATTGTTCGGAGTTGCTGTGTCTCCATCGCAACGATCAGCAGGCTCCCATCGGGAAGCCAACCCAACCCCGACGGTTCATCGTCGATCATCTCCGCCTCGGTTCGAAGGTCGCCCTCAAGGTCGGTGGAGATCACTCGGTGGCCGTGCATATCGCTGAACCACAGTCGTTGGTTCTGCCAGCGCGGACCTTCTCCGAACCAAAGGCCATCAAGAACTATTCGATGTGCCATATCCCCCATGGTCTGATCGTAATGAGCCCTCCGGCCGAGAGAGCGAGCACAGACGTCCAGTTGTCATGGCGGGAATTGAGAGGTCCCGAACGCCCATATCGCTGTTCGGCAGAGGAACTGGTCGCTGAGATCGCCTCGCGCGTGGCGATCGCGAGCCCATCAGCTAGATCATGGGACCAAGGGTCCGCTTGCGTTGCGGCAGATTGGAGGTTCTGTAAAGATTCTGGAACATGGAATCAGGAGCATCGCCCCAGCGTCGGGGCCCGATCCTTGCCGAGCAATCCGGCAATTCCGGCCCTCTGGGGTGCGCGCGAGGCACGGCAAAGGGTGGCAAGGTGTTCGAAGTGAAACGATCCAAGTTCTCGGTGCGTTCGGTTCTCGTCACGCTTGCAGCAGTTTTCGCGGTGCTCGCCGGTGCGATCGTTGTGGCTCCCGCTGGAGCAGACCCCATCGCTGACAAAAAAGCCGAGGCTGCGCAGATCGGAGCTCAGCTCGCGCAGCTCCAGGACCGCCAGCAAGAACTTAATGGTCAGTTTGAACAGGCCAACTATGAGTTGAGTTTGGCCCAAGAAAAAGTTGCGGCCGCCAAAACTCTTGCCGCCCAAACCGCGATTGAAGCGGACAAGCGCCGCGCAGACCTTCGCAACTATGCCGTTGCCGCCTATCAAACTGGCAACGACAGCCCCGAGTTCGATGCGCTCATTACCAACGATGCCGGCACGGGTGTTCAGAAGCGTTCCTATCTGCAGTCGATTTCAGGCAGTCGCCAGGATCTCGTTGATGCTCTTAATGCCGCTCGCCAGAAGGCTGAGGAAGACGGGGTTCGACTGAAGGCCGCCGAAGATGTTTCGTCAGCGAAAGCTGCCGAGATTGAACAACTCAGGAAGGCTGCTGACGATGCCACGAAGCAGCAAGCGGCGCTCAACGCGAAGGTGCAGGGTGAACTAAAGGTTCTTGTTGACGCCGAGAAGGCTCGTATTGCTGCAGCTGCAGCAGCGGCAGCAGCCGCTCGGGCCGCAGCCAACCCGGCGGTCGGGCGCCAGCCTGCAGCCCCAAACCCCAACCCCGGACAAGTTCGGCCAGAGGTCTCCGGGGCGATTGCTGCGGGGCGCACAAAGTTGGGTGCAGGGTATGTTTGGGCCGCTGAAGGACCAGACGTCTTCGACTGTTCTGGATTTGTTCGTTGGTCATTCCTGCAGGTAGGTATCTCCCTGCAGCACTACAGCGGAGCGATGTATCAGTCGACGATCCGTATCTCGGAATCACAGTTGCAACCAGGCGATCTCGTATTCTGGGGTCCTGGTGGTTCGGCTCATGTCGCCATCTACATCGGTGGTAACCAGATTCTGCACACCGCTCGTGGCGTTGCGGTCACCTCCATGAATGGCTGGTGGACGTACGGCCCGATTATGACGTTTGGTCGCATACCCTAAAGCAACAATTCAGAGTGAAATCTGATGCTGATTAGTGGAGGAATGTAAATCCACGGTAGTTATCGCTCGCAACCTCGTCGCAGATATCGCGGTAGGGGCCAACGCCAGCGATGTAGGGCATGAACACTCGGGGTTTGCCGGGTACATTGGCACCGAGATACCAAGAGTTGCCTTGTGGGAAGAGTGTGAAATTCGCGATCTCATTGACATGAGCAACCCAAGCCTCTTGTGAAGCATGGTCGGCATTCATTTCCCGGTAATCATGATCCGCCATCCATGCCATCGCATCGGTGGCCCATTCAACATGCTGCTCGATACTCACAATCATGTTCGTCATGACCGACGGGCTACCCGGCGCAGTGATCATGAACAGATTTGGAAAGCCGTGGGACGCAATACCGAGGTACGTGCGAGGACCAGCAGCCCACTCTTCTCGCAGTGTGCGACCCTCCTCACCGACGATCAACGGATTCACCAGTGGTCCAGTCATTGCGTCAAAACCGGTTGCAAACACGATCGCATCGAATTCATGAAGCGTGTCGGTCGTCTCAACGCCGCCGCCGACGATCTGCGTGATCGGCGTTGACTGCAGGTCGACGAGAGTGACGTTGGAGCGGTTAAAGGTCTCGAAGTATCCAGTGTCGAGGCAAAGTCGCTTCGCACCCACTGGGTAGGTTCTGGGACACAACAATTCGGCAGTGACGGGGTCAGTCACGATCGACCGAATTCGATCTCGTAGATAATCGGCGACGACTGCATTGGCGGCCGGATCGATCATGACGTCGTTGAATGATCCGAGGAATCCAAACAGGAAGCCTTCGTCCCAAATTGCATCGAATCGGAGCGTCCGCTCGTCAGCAACGACTTCGTGGGCAGACTGCTCGGGTTGCGGGCCAACGATTCCACCGAAGGAACTTCGCTGTTCGGCTCTGTGCTCGCGGTAGCGATGCTTCAGTGTCGCAACTTCTTCGGCGTCGAGTGGCGAGTTCTGAGCGGGGACGGCGAAATTTGGTGTTCGTTGGAAGACAGTGAGTTGGGCTGCCTGTTCGGCGATAAGCGGGATGCTCTGAACGCCTGAAGATCCTGTGCCGATGACAGCGACGCGTTTGTCGGTGAGGTCGACACCTTTATGAGGCCACTGAGAGGTGTGCAGTATCTGCCCTGCGAATGAATCAATGCCTGCGATCTCAGGGTCTTTCGCGGCAGACAGCGCACCGACTGCCATCACGAGAAATTGTGATGTCCAGCGGTCGCCATGGTTGGTCTCGACTGTCCAATTCTGATCTGTCGAGTCCCAGGTTGCACCGACCATTCGAGTGTTGAATCGAATATTGCTTCGTAGGCGGAAGCGATCGGCAACGTGGTTGACGTACGAAAGAATTTCGGGCTGCGTCGCGTACTTTTCGGACCAGTCCCAGTCCTGCTCGAGATCAGGATCAAAGGAGAAGGAGTAATCAAGCGAGCGGATGTCGCAACGGGCGCCGGGATAGCGATTCCACCACCAAGTGCCGCCGACGTCTCCTGCCGCTTCGATGCCCACAGACTGCAGTCCCATGGCACGTAAGCGATGATGCATGTAGAGGCCGGCAAACCCAGCCCCGATGACAACGACGTCGGTGGATCCTGTCTCGGCTGGCCTTGACGGTGGCATGCGTCCCCCTGACTCCGTGTCCAACGTGAACTACGTGTTCATCAGTCAAGTGTCGATGCGGCTGGCAAGCAAGTGACGACGGCCATTCCCGGAAGGTGTTTCTTGAGACACGGTTCTAGGTAAGACTCATCATCGGCATTGGAAGTCTTTTTAGGAGGGGCGATGACCACAACAGAAACTCCCTATGTGAACCTGCTCGATCCGCAGTTCTACGTCGATCCGTGGGCTGCGTATCGATGGCTACGCGCGAATGATCCGGTGTTCTGGGACTCCACTCACCGCATTTGGGGAATCTCTCGGTACGAGGACATCGTTGAAGTCGAGAAGAACTGGAAGTTGTACACCTCGGTTGATGGGTCCCGTCCGGCGACCGACCAACGCGATGACACGTCGATGATTAATCGCGATGATCCGGAGCACCAGAAACAGCGGATGTTGGTGGCCCGTCAGTTCACGCCACGTGCGGTCAAGCAGATCGAGGGGAAAATTCGCAACATAGTGAATGAACTCATCGACGATGTCGCTAGCGCCGGAAGATGTGAAGCAATTGAATCGCTGGCTTCGCCACTCCCGGCGATTTTGATCGGAGACAAACTTGGGTTCCCGCGCGAACTCTGGCCAAAGTTACGCGAGTGGTCAGAAGTGACGATGTACGAATCAGGGCAGAATCCTCCCGACGGGACTCCGGCGGCGTTTTCAGAACTCTCGACGAACGCCATCATGGAGTTCGCTGCGGCGACGATTGAACTCATTGCAGAGCGTCGGAAAGAACCGAAAGACGACCTCATCACCATTTGGGCGACGACCGAAGTCGACGGACATCGCTGGTCCGATGGGGAAATTATTTCGGAATGTTTGTTGCTTCTTGATGGGGGAGCGGAGACAACCCGAACGGTAATTGGTTCGATTATCCGTGAGCTGGCGCTGAATCCGAGCCAACGTCAACTCTTGATTCAGAACCCTGAACTCCTGGGCGAAACAGGAGTTGAGGAATTCATCAGATGGGTAACGCCAATTCTCAATATGCGTCGCACGGCAACTGAGGACCATATCTTCCGCGGAAAGGACATCAAGAAGGGTGATCAGTTGCTTCTGATGTATGCCTCGGCAAATCGTGACGAGTCTGTGTTCGAGCAAGCAGAAGTTTTTGATGTGACGAGAACCCATAATCACCATGTCGCATTTGGATTTGGCACGCACTTCTGTTTGGGGTCTTCATTGGCTCGAATCGAGATCCGGGTCATGTTCGAAGAGCTTCTGCGCCGGATCCCCGATTGGAGCATCGCGCCAGGCTCAGAATCGAAGATCCTCGGAGCCACCTTTACCCGTGCCTACGACCGGGTTGAGATCGAGTTCACCCCCGAAACGCGCTGAGGTCGGCCCCGAGAATCCCCGAAAACGAACCTTCTTCGGGGTAGACACTATGGCATGACTTCGACGACAACTGATTCAGGAACTGACGAAACAGTTTCTCCAACTGTCCATTCGGGACGCCGCCGGCGTATCGGGATCTTCGTGCTGATCCTGCTGGCATCGGTCCTGCTCTTTGGCACCGCCGCTGACGTTTGGGTCAAGCGTCAGGTCTTAAGTACGCCGAAATGGGTGGCCGCGAGCGACAAGATCCTTGCTGATCCCAAGGTGCAGGAGGCGTTATCTACCTACATCGTCGATCAGATCTATTCGAACGTCGACGTCCAACAAGAATTGTCGGACAAACTCCCTGAAGGTTGGAAGGGCGTCGCCGGTCCTTTGGCCGCTGGAATCCGCACGCCGGCTGCAACTGCTGTCGAGAAGATCTTGTCCTCCGACCGCGTGCTGAAGATCTGGCACACAGTCAACGAGAAGGCCCACCAGGCTCTTGTCAACGTTCTTGAGGACAAAACGAGAGTGGGATCCACGAAGGACGGCCAGGTCACACTCGATATAGGTGAAATCGTTCGCATCGTCGGAACCGATTTAGGAATCCCCGCATCGGTGATGGACAAGCTTCCGGCTGATATCGGTCAAATCACAATTTTTGAGTCAAGCTCGCTCGCTGCGATTCAGAACGCGGTGAAGGTCGTCAACATTTTGGGCCCAATCCTCTTCGTCCTCATTGTTGCGTTGTACACATTGGCTGTATGGCTTGCCCGTGGTCGCCGCCGGCTCACGTTGCGCAATGTTGGGTGGTCGATCATCGTCGTTGGTCTTTTACTCACCACCATGCGAAGGCTTACCGGCAACTACATCAATTCGATCATTACCGATCCGCAGTACAGCGTTGCCGGAAAGATCATCTTTGGAATCTTGTCGGAGTTGCTCTTTGATACGGCGTGGTTCTTGATTAGCTGGGGTGCGATCATCGTGGCGGGAATGCTCGCCATCGGCCCAAATCGCATCGCCACATGGGCTCGTCGAACTGCCGCCCCAGTTCTCAACGCGGATCGCACGGTGTTCTGGGTGGGTGCGGCTGTTCTTTACCTACTCGTTCTGCTCATCGTGCCGTCGCCAGCGCTCCGGCTTTGGTGGTCAGTGATCATCGTCGGAGCGGTCGTTGCGCTTGGGCTTGAGTACCTTCGCAGTCGGTCACTCGCTGAGTTCCCAGACGTGCAGTTCGATGTTGATGTTGACGGGGTGAAGAATTCCGTGGCGAAGACGTGGACCACAATCGCGTCTCGGTTCAGCAATAACGATGCAGGTGATCATGTTGCCCAACTTCAGAAACTGAGCGAGATGCACGCATCTGGTGCACTCTCAGACGCGGAGTACACGGCAGCGAAAGCCAAGTTGCTCAACTAACCGCTGATGGTTGGGCCGAGACTCAGTCGGCAAATTCAAAGATGCGATGAACTCGCGTCAATCGAAGAGTACTGATCTTCCAGCCCTGAGGAGTGCGGCTATAGGTCTCGTGATAGTGGCCGTATCCGTGCAGGTATTTGATGGGTTGGCCTTCGGGCCACCACAGTTCGTCTTCCATGGCCCAGATACCAGTGGCGTGATCCTCATCGACGAATGAAATCTCGGGCATGTGTCCATGGTGGGCGGTGACGACATCGCCTATCTGGGAGATGAGGAATGGCAGATACTCGTCGACACCGTCGATGACGGTGCCACTGTCTTCAGTCGTATCGATACACACGTCCGGTGTGAAAACCTGGCGCAGCCCGTCCCAATCTTTCGTGTCCATCAGGCGGAAGTAGCGGGCTTTCAACTGATGAATTTGGTCAAGGTCAGATTGTGTGCTCATGACCAAAGTGTTCCGTTGTCGACGACGAGCGATGCCCCGGTTGTTGTGCTCGCCGCGTCGGAAGCGAGATGAGCGAGCGCTTCGGCGATCTTGATTGGAGCCATCATCCCCGGGAGCACACCCATCATCTTCGGGAAATGGGAGAAATCGATGTCACCTTTGACGTTGGACAGCGCATTGGTGCTCATGGCGGTATCGACACCACCAGGACAGACGAGATTGACACGAATGCCATCGACGGCAAGTTCAACGGCGAGTGCCTTCATGAACATGATGAGGCCTGCCTTTGAGGCGCAGTAGGAAGAATTGTACGGCTGGCCTTGGAGGCCGGAAATTGAGCCGACAGTGACAATATTTCCCTTTGAAGCTCGCAAGTGGGGGAGAGCTGCCTGCGTGACGAGCATGGGGCCTGTGAGGTTGACCGCGAGATGGCGGTTCCAGAGTTCAAGCGTGATGTCGTCGATTTTCGAAAACCAATTGACGCCAGCCACGTTGGCGAGGATGTCCAAACCGCCGAGTTCGGCGATGGTTGCGTCCATCGCTGCGGTTACCGACGCCGGATCGGAGACATCGCAATATTCGATTCCAGGCGCATCGGCGACATCGACGCCGACCACATTTGCGCCCTCCTCGCGGAAGAGTTGGACGGTGGCCTCACCGATTCCTGCGGCTGCACCAGTGACAAAGACTCGTTTCCCTGTAAATCGCATGGGCGGACTCTAGTGTCGGGGGAATAAAGATGTGAGGGGCAAAAGATTCCGACGAAGGAGCCACTCACCAGCATGGGGGAATGACATGAATTTCGCGCCAACACCAGAGCAGTTGCTGCCAGAGCTCACACTCCGTCAGGAGTTCGTGCTGCTCGCTCGTGCACTCTGGCGAGAGGGATACGCCGATCACCTCGCTGGGCACATCACGGTGAACATGGGCGACGGAACTTTGCTCTGCAATCCGTGGTTCATCACGTGGGATGAATTGCGTCCTTCGCAACTCATTCGGATTGATCTTGACGGGAAAGTTGTCGAAGGAGACTGGCCAGCGCCCCTTGGGATCCCGCTGCATCTTGAACTCCACAAACTTCGTGAAGACGTCGGTGTCGCAATGCATAGCCATCCACTCTACGGAACGGTGTGGGCCGATATGGGCGAGATTCCGCCGGTCTATGACCAAAGTTCCGGACTCGGCGGTGGAGGAGAACTGATCTTGATCGATGAGTACGGCGGTGGTGTCGACAACTCTTCGGCTGCTCGCGATGCTGTGGTTGCAATGGGTGAAGCAAACCTTGCTCTGCTTGGCGGCCACGGAGTGTTCGTGCTGGGTTCGACAATTCGAGCCGTTCACCAAAGGGCGGTTGCGTTGGAACAGCGCTGCCAACGGGCATGGCATATCCGTGCAGCAGGCGGACGTAGGGAATCGGTAGTCCCTGATTGGTGGCTTGAACGAGGTCGCACCAACGATGGGAACGGATTCATCGGATTCTGGGAAGCAATGGCGCGAATGGAACTACGTGCAGACCCTTCACTCCTTGACGAGCGCTGAGTTCACTAGGTGACGGAGCAACGTTCGTATTGTCGAATCTGTGCCGCTGCCTGCGGAATAGTCGTCACGGTAGAGGGTGACTCAGTGCTGAAGGTCCGTGGCGACATTGATCACCCGATCTCACGCGGATATACCTGCGAAAAAGGACGCGCTCTTCCGCAATGGCATCACGGTTCTACTCGCCTAAATGCTCCTCGAGTACGGGGAGCAAAGGTCGAATGGGAGGAAGCACTCGACGATCTCGCTGGAATTCTTTCGGTTGTCTCGTCAACCGATGGCGCTGACGCGATTGCGCTCTACCTCGCAACGGGGTTGGCCTACGACTCTGCAGGCCAGGTCTCCTGTGGGATGTGGATGGGAGCGGTCGGAAGCACGTCGTTTTACACCGCAGCGACTGTTGACAATGCGCCGGTTCTGGTGGCGGCTGAACAAATCGCCGGTCATCCAATGCTGAACCCGGTATGGGAACCGCAACACTCACGGCTTCTTCTACTCGTTGCTACAAATCCTGTGGTTTCGCATGGATATGGAACCACACTGGCCGACCCAGTGCGGAGGCTGCGCGAGAACCAAGCCGCAGGCGGCAGGATATGGACCATCGATCCTCGCCGCACTGAATCGGCGGCACTGTCTGACGAACATCTTTCTGTACGTCCCGGCTCGGACACCATCTTGTTCGCTGCGCTGGTTCGAGAACTGCTTGATGATGCGCAATGCAGGGCGGCGCTCGAACGCACGTGTCTTGATGACGAAGTGAAGCGCCTTGAACAAGCAGTTCTGCCTTTCGATCTTGACGCAGCCGCTTTAGCTACTGGGTGCGAGCGTTCGAATCTCCTCCGACTTGTTGCTGACCTTCGCGAACGGCACGGGAAAGTCGCGATTTTCTGTGGGACCGGTTCAACGATGTCACTCGATGGCGTCCTCGTTGAATGGCTTCGATGGGTTTTGCTTGTAATGACCGATTCCCTCGATGTGCTTGGCGGAATGCGCTTCAACCGCGGTGTTGTCAACCAACTTTCGCCGAGTCGTCCTGGAACACCTCCACTCGATGGTCCGAAATCGCGACCCGACATCGGGCGCGTTGCAGGGCAAATGCCCGTGGCGGCTCTCGTTGACGAAATCGAAGCAGGTCGACTGAAGGTGTTGGTGATCACGGGCGGGAATCCGTTGTCAGCCTTCCCGGAACCCGATCGCTTCCGTCAGGCCATAGCGCTTCTCGATGCTTTGGTTGTTATCGATGTTGCCGAGAGCGAGTTATGTGATTTGGCAACGCACGTCTTCCCCGCAACTGGACAACTCGAGCGCGCCGATCTTGCACTGGCTGAACAGGTGGCATTTCGCTCGGGCATGCAATACACCGCTGCAGTCATTGAACCGGTTGCGGAACGTCGGCCGGTCTGGTGGATCCTCGGTTCTCTGGCTGCGCGTTCTGAGCGGCCCATGTTCGGGGGAACTCCACTCGATGCGCACTCCGACGAGACAGTCTTGCGAGGACTTCTTGGCCACGGACCATTCCCGCCCGATGAAGTCATTGAGGCTGGTCCTCATGGCGTGAATCTCGAACCCGAGTACGGGTGGGTACGCGAGCGCATGACCCACGATGGTTGTTGGTCGATCGCCCCGGCGGTGTTCTGCGAACGTCTTGCCCAGCATCGAGGCCCCGAACTCGGCCTGGTGCTGGTGCCTCGACGTGAATCGGCCTGGAGTAATTCCGTACGTTTCGCAGGTTTGGGTGACGAGTCGGTGGTCTTGATCCACCCCGAAGAGGCTCAGGTGAGGCAGCTCGTTACGGGTGACTGGGTAGCAGTGTCGAGCGCTTTTGGATCGCTGGTAGCAACTGTTGCGGTTGATGACGCTATTCGGCCAGGGGTGTTGTCGGTCACCCATGGGCACCCTGGATCTCTCACCGGAACGTTGACGAGCTCTTTAGAGGGCGTCGACCCACTCAC
The DNA here is from genome assembly GCA_945862505.1 of Bifidobacterium breve. Taxonomy (GTDB): domain Bacteria; phylum Actinomycetota; class Acidimicrobiia; order Acidimicrobiales; family Acidimicrobilacustridaceae; genus Acidimicrobilacustris. The sequence goes on from CAMAYJ010000013.1 coordinate 31,223, forward strand.
GGCGATGCCGCGTGCGTCCGGTTTGCCCGTGCGGATAGAGAAACTGGGGATGTAGCGCTTCGCATCGGCTACAAAGGTGAGACAACGGCGCAGGAGGGGACATGACTGTCATCGATCAAAGAGTTACGTGGGCGAAGGTTGAGGAGCGCCTCGCTACCGAAACTGATCCAGTGCTACGTCGCAACCTCGAGATGCTCTTGGAACACCAATTGGCTGAAGCATCCCTCGACATGGAAAAACTCATGGCCACCGTTTCTGAGCATGCGCACTATCACATGCATTCAATTCCGAACGGCGCTGGGGATGTCATTGGAAAGTCGGCGGTGCAGAAGTTCTATGAAGATTTTGCAGCCTCAGGTGCCGAGAAGCTTCAACTTGATACCGAGTGGTTAGTGGTGGATCGGCACTGCATCGTGACCGAGGGTCTCATGCGGATGGCCTATCCCGGCTCAACGCTCGCTGCTCGTGGTTTTCCAATCGATGACCCTTCAGCGTTTTATCTCTACGAAGCGCGCATGTGCGTTTTGTGGCCCATTGGACCGGATGGCCTCTTTACCGGAGAAGATACGTACACAGCGTCCGATGGCTTCGCGGGCATTGAACACCGCAAATTGTCATCAAAAGATGTCGCGACGTTCTAGGACCCCGTGACTTCGCCGAACAGGTTCATTGTTGGCCGACGTCCCACAAAAGCAGAACTGGCCACGTTCCAAGGATCGACTGTTGATGATCTCCTGCCGGCACAACTGAATCTGCTCTTTGTTGGAATCAATCCAGGGTTGTGGACTGCCGCAGTCAATGCACATTTTGCACGACCGGGTAACCGATTTTGGCCGGCGTTGCATCGCTCGGGGATTACCTCCGTTGACGTGGATGCGTCATGCGGACTTCCTGATCAGACACGATCGGAATTTGAATCCAAGGGAATCGGTATCTCGAATATCTGCCCGATTGCTACGGCGAGAGCAGATGAATTATCGAAGCAACAACTTCGAGACGGCGGAGAATCGCTTCGGGCGCTGGTTCGCGATCGCAAGCCAAACCTCGTAGCCGTGCTCGGCGTGACCGCCTATCGACAAGCATTCGGTAACTCGAAGGTTGCCGTGGGTCCTTCCGCTGACGACTTTGAGGGCGCCGAACTCTGGATCCTTCCGAATCCGAGTGGACTCAATGCCCACGAAACTGTTGAGTCGCTGGCTGACTGGTACGGACGCGCTGCTCAAGCGGCCGGTATCTCCCTTATTTGCTGAACGTCAATCCATGCCGGGCAAACGACCGCCGGCGGCGATCCATTCGCCAAAGACTCGCTCGCCCTCTGAAGGGTTGTACACGTCTTCTTGATACGAGAACTGTCCGTCACCTGCGTATTCAAGAATTGTGATGCAACTGAAGCGGAATGATTCTCCGCCGGTGGGGTGAGGGAGCACCTGCCATGGGTAGTAAACAACGCGATTTCCGTCGATCACCACCCACTCAATAGGGAACTCCATTGTGGACGGAGCTTGTGCCATGACATCAACGATGGCCTTGCGTATTGCTTCTCGCCCGTTGAACGTGCCGAGATGATGTTCGACCCAGAGGCCGTCGACGGTGTGCAGATCAGCCCAGGCGTTCCAGTCGCCGCTGTCGCCGACTGCAACAAAGTTGTCGTACGCGGCGCGTACTTCGTCAGGATGAAAGTCCATTGTGGTTCTCCGTGATTAGTGCGATGGGGTGAATCGGACAGGCATTGACTCGGGCCCGCTAATGAAATTCGAAGCGCGAAATTCAAGAGGATCATTCGTTGCCAAAGAAATATCGGGGAGACGTCGCAGCAACTCTTCGAACATGATCTTAAGTTCGAGACGGGCGAGTGATGCGCCGAGGCAGAAGTGCGGTCCAAAACCAAAGGCAAGGTGAGGGTTGGGATTGCGGCGCACGTCGAGTTGGTCGGGTTTGTCGAACACCCTCTTGTCGCGATTCGCTGATGGGTAGAACAACATCACCTGATCGCCTTCGCGTAGCGATTGACCGCGCAGTTCAACGGGCGCAGTGACGGTGCGGGCCATGTTCTTGATGGGCGACACCCATCGGAGCAGTTCTTCGACCCCGGTCTCAATGAGTTCAGGCGATTTCGCAAGAATGTCACGCTGATCGGGAAACTCCAGCAACGCAAGCATCCCGCAGGTGATGACATGACGACTGGTTTCATCCCCACCGATGAGGATGAGGAGAGTCTCACTAACGATTGACTCGTCGTCGAGGCGATTGCCATCGATCTCCGCGTTGACAAGAGTGCTGATGAGGTCATCTTGAGGCGCACGTGACCGGCGATCGGCAATGACTTGCAACTGATATTCACGAAACTGAATGCCAGCATCCATCGCGGCCAGTTGCACCTCGGTCGTGGGAGTTCCTGTCGTGCCGCGGATCATGTCATCGGACCAGCGCAGAAGATCGTCGTAGGCGTCGGGTTCGAAACCGAGCATGTCGGCAATCAGGAGCAAGGGGAGTGGCGCAGCAATATCCCAAACGAAATCACACTCGCCTTTTGCTTCGACCTTGTCGATGAGGTTGGTGCAAATTGTGCGAATTGTCTCGGCGTGACCCTGGACCTTCTTCGGCGTGAATCCACGGTTTACCAACGACCGACGTCGTTGGTGCTCGGGATTGTCCATAGAGATCATCATTGGGAGAGGCTGGCCATGTGGTCGCGGTGATCGTGATGACGAGAACGTCTTCGCGTCTTTCTCGATGGCGAGCACGTCGTCGTAGCGGGTGATTCCCCAAACCTGATTGGGCTCATCCCAGTACACAGGAGCGTTCTCGCGCATCCATTCCCATTGCTCGTAGGGCTGTCGGGCGTACCACTCCCCGTCGAGCAGGTCGATGTCATCCCTCGTGTCGTGTTTCATGTCTCCCCCCGGAGCGGCTGCGCTGCGAGCGCTTCCGTGTCGGGACGCTACCGGCTCTGGGACCAACGACGCGCTGTTACGCCGGTTCTTCGATTCGGCCATCGGGATGGCAAGCGAATCGAGATCGATCGACAGGGTGTACTGGTCCGTCGACGGCCCAGGGCCAACCGCCAAACCCAGTGCGTTGATAGTCAAGGAAGGTCTGACGAAGGCCGGCTTCGTCGTTCATGACGAAGGGACCCTGCTGGGCGACGGGTTCACCGATGGGGCGGCCTTGTAGGACGAGACAATCGGCACCGCCATCGGAGGAAAGAGTCAACGAGACATCGCTGCGGACAACTGACCCAGTGTCACGATCAAGTTCGGAGGAGCCGATACGTACGCCTTGGCCGTCGAACACATACAGCGTGCGAATCGCTTCGGATGAGGGAGCCGCCGGAAGTTCCAGGGAGGTTCCGGGATCAAGGTGGAGATGCCAGATGGCGACATCTGACGTTGATTTCGAAGCCCACGAATCGGGCGGAGATGAAAGTGGCGTGACTCTGTCGAATTCACCGGCGATGACTACGACCTCTGTCGAGCATCCATTCGCATCGGTGTGTCGAACCTTCGGGATCTTATCGGACCAAAGCATTGTGAAATACGGTTCGGCCATCTTGTCGGCAGCGGGAAGGTTGAGCCAGATCTGGAACAACTCAAGAGGGTTGGGGTTGGCTTGATCTCTCAGCGGAAACGTTTCCGAGTGGACGATCCCGGCTCCGGCCGTAAGCCACTGCACATCGCCTTCACCAAAGCGCGCTGTGGCTCCGAGCGAATCCGAGTGATCGCAGATTCCTTCACGAACGTACGTGATTGTTTCGAAGCCCCGGTGCGGGTGTTGGGGGAAACCGGGAACGACATCACCGTGATACATGCGCCAGCCGTCGATGCCTTCGAAATCCATACCGATGTTGCGTCCGTCAAGTGAAGCATTCGGACCCTGTTGTTCATTCCCCGCCGGATAGGAGTCGTTGTGGTGCGCGCAGAAAAGAAATGGATCAATCGTGGGCCAGTGAAGCCCGAGAGGAACGGTCTGGAGAACGACGTCGTCAGCCATGACGAAAGCGTACGGGCTTGCGCGCTAGGTCGGTCAGCGTTCGAAACGCTCGAAGCGCTCACGACGGGGGACAACCTTGCGCCCCTTGATGGTGGTCTTCTTCATCGCTTTGATGATGTCGTCGGCCGACTTCTCGGGCACTTCAACAAGCGAGAACTTGTCACCGATCTCGATCGATCCGATTTGTTTGCCGGCAAGACCAGTTTCCCCGGTGATTGCTCCAACAAGATCTCCGGGACGAATCTGAGAGGAACGACCGATCGGGAAATACAGGCGAGTCGAATCGACGCCGATAGAGCGGTCTTTCCCCTTCTTTCCCTTCTTTTCGTAGTCGCCGCGTTCTCCGCGTTCGGATCGACCAGATCGACCGTCGCGATCGGGACGGTCATTCTTGCGGTCCTTCGAACGACGGATCTCGACCTCGGGAATTTCGACATCGTCCTCTTTGCCGGTCGTGCCCTCGTGTGTGAGTTTCACCGCTGCGAGAGCAACATCGAAGAGATCGAACTCATCGGTGAGTGATTCGACAATCGATCGATAACGATCGAGATCGTCGTCAAGCAATGTCTCGCGCAACGTTCCGAGAGTGAGTTCCATGCGGCGATTGCGGAGATCGGAGATCGTTGGGACTTTCTCGATCGCTATCTTGTCGCCAGTGACGCGTTGAATGTTCTCGAGCAAACGATGTTCACGAGGTTCGGCGAGGGTAATAGCGACGCCCTCGCGTCCGGCTCTTCCGACACGACCGATTCGATGGACGTAGGACTCAGGGGCGGAGGGCACGTCGTAATTGACGACATGGGTGAGATGGTCGATGTCGAGGCCACGAGCGGCGACGTCAGTGGCGATGAGGAGGTCAGCGTTGCCACTCCGAACCCGAGCCATAACCCGGTCGCGTCCTTCTTGGTTCATGCCTCCGTGGAGTGCTTCGGCGCGGTAGCCCCGTCCGTTGAGGGTTTCTGTGAGTTGATCAACTTCGTGACGAGTTCGGCAGAACACGATCGCTGCGGTGGGGGACTCGACGTCAAGAATGCGGCCGAGTGCGGCGGACTTATGGGAGCGGGGCACGATAAATGCGAGTTGACGTACCAGCGGAGCATCGCCCTTTGCGACAACCGGCGCTTCGATGCGAATTGTCGTGGGGTTAGTTAGATGACGACGAGCAAGCGATTCGATGCGCTTGGGCATCGTTGCTGAGAAGAGAACCGTCTGTCGAGTTTCGGGAAGCGCGCCAAGGATCGCGTCGAGGTCTTCGGCGAAACCCATGTCGAGCATTTCGTCGGCTTCATCGAGAACAACCATCTCGATGTCCTTGAGCGGGATCGTTCCGCGTTTGATGTGGTCGACGGCTCGACCGGGTGTAGCAACAACCACGTCGACGCCGCGGCCGAGAGCTTGGAGTTGCCGGCCGATTGGTTGTCCTCCGTAGATGGGGAGGACTCGAGCACCAAGCGCTCGGCCGTATTTGTGAACAGCTTCGGACACCTGCATGGCGAGTTCGCGGGTGGGTACAAGGATGAGACCCGTTGGGTTCTTCGAGCGATTGTCCGGATCGAGGGTCTGAAGCATCGGCAACGCAAACGCAGCGGTCTTACCGGTGCCTGTGGCGGCCTGGCCCAAAAGGTCCTGTCCAGCGATGAGCGGGGGGATCGACTCGCGTTGAATGGGGGTGGGTTCTTCGTACCCAAGACTGGCGAGGGCTTCGACTAATTCAGGCCGAAGAGCCAGATCGGCGAAGGTTGTGTTGTCGGTCGGTTGGTCCATGAGATGCGCTCCTCGACCGCTATGGCCGGCCTCCACGCTCCCACGCGGGGGCGAATAGAACGAATCGACGCCCTTCGGGCAGGTTCGAGAGGCAGGTTCTGGCCACGAAGGCGCTCCCGAGGCTGCCCCCGCATGGAATGATCAACAGATGGAACTGCGACCTTTTGCCACACTGACCCTTGCCGTTGCCTCAGATGGCCTCTACATGCTTGGTGCGACGCCTGCGGGTACCCGAATCGTCCAAGAGATAAGTGAGGCCCGGATCGAGGGTCCACGGCTGAATGCAAGCCTTGCCGGGAGCGCCGCTGCCGACTGGCTTGCCATTGACGCTCAAGGAGTCGGAACCTTCGACATCCGCATGACTCTCATGACCGATGATGGTGTTCCGGTCTACCTGGCCTACAAGGGTCGAGCCGATTGGTCAGCCGGAATGGGCAAGACCCCGGTCTATGTCGGTATGGAGTTCGAAGCCGGCGACGAGCGCTACCGCTGGCTCAACGCGCTTCACTTGTTCGGGCGCGGCCAAGTCGGCGAGGGCGGCAAGCTCGTTTACGAAATCTACGAGCCGATCTGAGCTGCTGGGGGATAAGACGATTGCGACCCGGTGCAGAGTGAAAGAGTCTTGGTGATGTTCAAGAACCGCATAACCGAGCTTTTGGGTATTGAGATCCCAATCGTGCAGGCGCCGATGGGATACATCGCTAGAGCGCAGTTGGCGTCGGCGGTTTCCAATGCTGGTGCCATGGGAATCATCGAGACGTCCTCTGGGGATCTTGCTGCCATTCGTGAAGAGATCACGAAAATGGCCGATCTCACCGAACGACCATTCGGAGTGAATATCGCGCAGGCATTCGTGCGCGATCCATCAATCGTCGAATTCGTGGTCGAGCAAGGCGTGCGGTTTGTCATTACATCTGCAGGCGATCCACGCACATACACAGCGCAGTTGAAAGACGCGGGACTCACAGTGTTCCATGTCATCCCCACACTTCGGGCTGCGCAGAAAGCGGTTGATGCCGGCGTAGACGGACTGGTTGTCGAAGGGTCAGAAGGCGGTGGATTCAAAAATCCCAGCGACGTCTCGACAATGGTTCTTCTGCCGTTGGTGGCTTCAGAGGTCGATGTTCCGATTATCGCGGCAGGAGGCTTTGTTGATGGTCGAACGATGGCCGCTGCGTTCGCACTAGGCGCTGAAGCGGTTCAGATGGGCACAAGGATGGTGGCGACTGTTGAATCGCCGATCCATGAGAATTGGAAGCAAGCGATTGTTGCTGCTCGTGAAACGGACACGGTTCTACTCAATCGCCATGCGGCACCATCATTGCGCGTGCTTCGAACCGAAAGAAGCAACGCGCTTGAATTCGATGTCACGAGCAATGCCATGGAGCACATGGCTCGCCATCAGGAGTTATATTTCGGCGGCGATATGGATTCAGCGCTCGCTCTAAGCGGCGCGGTGGCTGGGCGAATCAACTCGGTCGAGCCAGTAGCGAAAGTTATCGGGGACTGTGCTCGTGACTGTCTCGAGAGACTTTCTGCGCTTCACGATCAATACTTGAAGTGAATCAATCAATTGGAAGACGAGACATGAGGTCAATCTTCCGTTCTTCGAACTCGTCAAAGTCGATGACTTTGTCATCGAGTTGTTTGTGGATGAGTTCGATTTGGGCAAGCAACTCCGCAGCGGATAACTCGCCTTCAGTGCTGAGTTCGACGAAGATTTCTTCGCCGTCTTCGCCAATTCGAGTTTCGCCGGTTTGACGACGTTCCCGCTTCAGGGCTTGTTTTGCCTTCTTGTTGCGGTCACGTTGAAGTTTTTCGAAGCTTGTTCTTTGGGCGCCCATTTGGGGCCTCCTTTGTCGACGTAGTGTCGCCGAACTGGTTGTTTCAATCTGGAGCGTCGCGCCGAGTCTGAGCAGACGGCATCGACAAATTCATGGTCGGGCTTCGCTGAGGCCGTGATTGACGTTACCGGCCCGCAGTGCTGGGACCGTGCATACCGGCAGGGTTCTACGCCACATGCCTTGAATTAGTCGGGCAATTGATGGCTAGGGTGCCCTAATCCGTAGCGTTTCAAGGGGGAACTGTGTCTTTTGTTGTTATCGAAAAGCCAAATCCGAGTGTCACTGTCATCACGTTGAATCGACCAGAGCGTATGAATGCAATGGCCTTCGATGTGATGCTGCCCTTGAAGGAAACGCTCGAGGAAGTAGCCCACGACAACGACACAAGAGCCGTGATCATCACTGGTGCCGGAGAGGGATTCTGCTCCGGAGCCGATCAAAAAGTGTCGGGAACGATCCCGCATATCGAAGGACTGACGCCAACAGTTATTGCACAGCGGGCAGGTAAAATGCTTGACGACATCATCTTGGGTATCCAAGATATGCCCCAGCCTGTGATTGCCGCTATCAACGGCGCCGCTATTGGCGGGGGTCTCTGTCTGGCAGCCGCTTGCGATATCCGTGTTGCTTCACACGAGGCGTATTTCCGCGCTGCCGGAATCAACAACGGACTCACCGCTACCGAGCTTGGTCTTAGTTTCATTCTGCCAAGAATCATTGGAGCGGGTCGTTCGAGCGAACTTATGTTGACCGGTCGTGACATGGGGGTAGAGGAAGCTGAGCGAGCTGGTCTCGTGTCCCGAGTCGTTGACCGATCGGAGCTTCTCAACACGGCAATCGAAATCGCTGACCAGATTGCGGGTCTCAGTCGAGTGGGAATTGAACTCACGAAGAAGATGATTCTTGGTGGCCTCGAATCAACCAGTTTCCGCTCGCATATGCGCAATGAAATGACTGCGCAGCTCTACGTGCGGCTCACTACAAAAAACTGGGACGAATCAGTCGCTGCCCGGGCTGAAGGCCGGAAGCCAGTCTTCAAGGACTGAGCCTTACGCCCCTTCGAGTAGCTCTCGAAGCCAGGCTGGCATGCGAGTGGCACGTCCTCCAGGGTCGACGACTCCGTGGACAGTTGTGCCCAGTGCGCTGATCTGATCCTGAACGCGAAGCAAGTAATCCATCTGAAAGGTCGCACCTTTCAGTTTCGACACCCGTGTGTGAACAGTGACGAGATCATCGAACCGCGCTGATACTTGGTAGTTCATAAAGAGCTCTAAGACCGCAAGGTCGACGCCCTGAGCGCGTATCTCTGGGTACGGAGTTCCAAGAGAGCGCAGAAACTCAACCCGAGCGACTTCGAGCCACGCAATGTACGACGAGTGATGAGCGACGCCCATTGCATCGGTTTCGGCAAAGCGGACACGAATGTCATGCGAAAAAGCATATGAAG
>CAMAYJ010000014.1 GCA_945862505.1 Bifidobacterium breve
TGCGGGCCCGGCGAGAGCTGCGTTGTTTGGGGGTCGGTCGTGCAGCAGCCAAGGGGGAATCATGTTTGAGTCATTTGCGCAGAATGGTGAAGACGTCGTGCTTTGGCGGACCCTGGGGCACCTCCCCAGAGGACAGTGGATTGATGTCGGCGCTAACGATCCCGACACCGACTCGGTCACACGGGTCTTCTCCGATGCTGGATGGACCGGAATCAATATCGAGCCGATGGAACCAGTCTTTTCCAATCTCTGCGAACGCAGGCCCAACGACATCAATCTCCGAATCGCCGTCGAGGATGTAGAAGGTGAACGTGTGTACTTCGCTGTGGGAGCGGGTCGCGCCCTCAGCACGAACGATCCGGATGCGGCCGATCAGTATCGGCAATCGGGCATGTCGGTCGAAGAAGTCATCGTTCCGACTCGCTCACTCGCTTCGATCTGGGACGAGTTCGTAGAAGGCGAGGTTCACTTTCTCAAGATTGACGTCGAAGGGGCCGAAGCGAGTGTCCTGGGTGGAGCCGATCTTGCTCGCCATCGACCTTGGATCATCGTTGTCGAATCGGTCGAAGCGGTGAACATGGAAGCAGTGAGAGAGTTCGCCCTTAGCACGCGTCCAATTCCAACTTCGCGACATTCCGAGTGGGAGCATTACCTACTTCATAACGGCTACCAGTTTGTTCTGTTTGATGGACTCAATCGCTTTTACATCGCCCGGGAACACGAGGCGGCGCTAGTTCCACGGCTCGAAGCTCCGGTCAATGTCCTCGATCGTTCGATCGCTCCAACCGCCCGGCGAATGATTGCTGAGGTTCAAGATCATTTGGGACAGATCGATCGTGATCGGATGCTCGTCGCCGATCGCCTCAACGAAGCACTGTCAGAGCTTGACGCTCTTCGTGTTGAGGTTTACGCGATTCAGAAAACGATCTCCTGGCGCGTCACCGCTCCACTTCGGAAAGTACGAGGCCTCCTGCAGCGTTAACCGATGAAAGAACACCCAAAGCGAATTGGGCTATGGCAGTTATCCACCGGTGGTCACTCGATCACCACCACGACATCGCCAGAGCCAACCGAGTCGCCAACAGCGACCTTGATCTCTTTGACGGTGCCGGCTTTGTCGGCGGTAATGTTGTTTTCCATTTTCATGGCTTCGAGCACGCACACGGTTGCTCCAGCTTCAACTTCCTGGCCGACTTCGACCAGAAGCTTGACGATGGTTCCCTGCATGGGGACAGCGACGGAACCAGATCCTGAACCCGCCCCTGCGCCCGCTCCTGCTGAACGTCGGGGACGGCTTGAGCCGCCGCCAGCTCCGCCAGCAACAACGGCACCAGCCTGCGATTCAGGAACGAAGACCTTCACCGAGAAGCGCTTGCCATTGACTTCGACGTCGACGTCGCGCTGGACCTTGGCTTCGGACTCGCCGTCGGCAACCGTTGCAGTGCTTCCAACGTTGCTGAGGTCGAGCGTGTCTTCCACCCACTTGGTGGAGTGAATGCCGTCGACGAAGTCCTGATGTTCAAGAATTGCGAGGTCGGCGGGAATCGTTGTGGAGATTCCCTCAATGCGGAATTCACGCAGAGCGCGCAGTGTGCGACGAATCGCAGTCTCGCGATCAGAGCCCCAGCAAATGAGCTTTCCTACGAGGTTGTCGTAGTACTGGCTGACGGTGTCGCCGGACTCGTAGCCGCCATCCCAGCGGGTGCCGAAACCAGCCGGAGGAACCAGCGTGGTGATGTGGCCGGGGGAGGGCAGGAACTTTCCTTGCGCCGGATCTTCCGCGTTGATGCGAATCTCGATCGCATGTCCAGACAGTTCGATTGATTCCTGAGTGAACGAAAGCGGAAGGCCTGAAGCAACGCGGATCTGTTCCGCAACGAGGTCAATGCCCGACACCATTTCGGTGACGGGGTGTTCGACCTGAAGACGGGTGTTCATTTCGAGGAAGTAGAACTCGCCGTCTTGGAAAAGGAACTCGACGGTGCCAGCGTTGAAGTAGCCACATGCTTTCGCAACAGTGACTGCAGCTTCACCCATTGCTTGGCGAATCTCGGGCGGAAAGTTCGGTGCCGGACTTTCTTCAACGAGTTTTTGGTGGCGACGTTGTGCAGAACAATCGCGTTCGGCAATCCAGACACAGTTTCCGTGGGTGTCGCCGATGATCTGCATCTCGATGTGGCGGGGCCACGTGAGGTAACGCTCGACGTAGCACTCATCGCGGCCGAAGCCCTTAAGCGCTTCGCTTCGTGCGGAATCGAATGCTTCAGCGGCCTCGTCTTCGCTGCGAACAACGCGCATACCGCGTCCGCCACCGCCATAGGCGGCCTTGATTGCGACTGGCCAACCATGAGCTCTGCCGAAGGCAACTACCTCAGAAGAATCTTTGAGGAACTCGGTGGTTCCCGGAACGCCTTGCACTCCGGCGGCTTGTGCAGCAATACGACTTGAGACTTTGTCTCCCATGATTTCGATCGCACCAGGAGGTGGGCCGATAAACGTGACTCCACGTTCGGTGATGGCGCGAGCGAAGTCGGTGTTCTCGGAGAAGAACCCATAACCAGGGTGCACACCGTCGGCGCCGCTGCGCTCGATGACATCGAGGATCAGTTCGGTGTTGAGGTAGCTCTCGGCTGCGGTCGTGCCGCCAAGCGCATAGGCCTCATCGGCGAGGCGCACATGGAGGGCATCACGGTCGAGATCGGAGTACACCGCCACAGTGGCGATGCCCATTTCCCGACAGGCGCGGATGACACGGACTGCAATTTCGCCGCGGTTGGCGATGAGGATCTTTTTAAGCACGCCCTATGGTGGCACGCGTGAACAGGTCCTTCGCCACTTCTGAGGTCCCGGGCACCCGATTCGCCGATGTGCGTTGGGTGGCCGAGACCGGTTCTACCAATCGAGACCTCCTCGAGGCTGCCGCCGAAGGGGTGCCCGAGGGCCTCGTTCTGGTGGCTGACCACCAAACCGCAGGCCGGGGAAGACTGGACCGGTCATGGATAGCCCCTGCCGGGGCCTCATTGCTCGTCTCAGCGCTCCTGCGACCCACGACTGGCCCTCGCGAGCTCTTTCTTCTCACGCTGGCCTGTGGGCTCGCGGCGATCGATGCGGTGGACGAGGTCGCCGGGATTCGACCGGGTCTGAAATGGCCCAACGACCTCATCGTGGCCGAGGGGCCCCTCGCCGATCTGAAGCTGGCGGGAATCTTGGCGGAGTCCCATGTGGCCAATGGCCAGGTCGAGGCTGTCGTGATCGGTATGGGCCTGAATCTCGAATGGCCGGCAGATCTTCCTGAGGAACTTTCGTTGACCGCGACCTCGGTCAATCACCTCACCGGTAATGCGGTCGATCGTGAACAAGTCCTTGTTGCTTGGCTGCGGCATTTTGATCGTCACCTCGTCGCGATCAGCAACGCCGCAGGCCGAATCCGATTCCTTGAAGACGTTCGTTCTGCCTCGTCAACGATTGGCCGCGATGTTCGCGTCGAGAGCGCCAACGAGTCATTCGATGGTCGGGCGGTTGGAATCGCCGACGACGGCCGACTGCTCGTTGACCGTAACGGAAGCATCGTTTCGGTGACAGTGGGCGACATCGTGCACGCCCGCCTGTTGTCGTGAATTGTCGCTAGGACGCAGAAAAGTTTTCGATGACGTCATTCGCAGCAGCGGTCTGCTGCGAATCACTCGCGAATCGGAGTTGGTCCACTCGGTGTACGGGTACAACACCCGTTGTCGACGAGGTAGTGAAAATTTCTGTTGCCTGTGCCAGATCAGCGGGGAACAGGTCGCGCTCGGTGGCGATTCTTTTTTCGAGGAGCACTTCCCGAATGATCCCGGGCAGACATCCGGTATTGAGGGCTGGAGTAAAAATCTGTTCGTCAATGACTGCAAAGAGATTTGCCGTTGTGCATTCGCTGAGTCGACCGGTGCTGTCACAAAGAATTGCGTTATCGAATCCGTTGCTTCGGGCGAAACGAAGGATGGACGCGTTCTCGCCCCAACTCGTGGACTTGAGTCCGGCGAGTGGAGATCGTTCATTGCGGACCCAGTCGACGGTGCACAGCGAAACCGATGAAGGCTTGGCGCCGATCGGAACCGCCGTGATAACTGTCAACGGCTGGCTTCCTCGCTCAAGGGCGGAAATTCCCGACCCAGGGGTAACGGTGATTCGCACGCGAGCATCACTCAAGTGGTTTGCATTGAGTAGCTGCGCTATCCCCGAGGTGATTTGATCGTCGGGCGGGGTGTTGGCAATGAGAAGTCGGTCGATTCCTGTTCGAAGACGTCGAAGATGGCGATCGATGAAAACAGGATGTCGATCGCGGACGATCAACGTCTCGAAGATGCCATCGCCGAGGAGGAACCCGTGGTCGTTGGCCAAAAGCGAAGGTTTCGAACTTTCGACGAGTTCGCCATTGACCCAGATGACGTACGTACTCATGCGGGTCGATAAGAAGCGAGAGCGATGAGACGTTCTGCTTTGAGTTCCGTTTCGGCCCATTCACCATCCGCGGTCGAATCCCACGTGATTGCGCCACCAGTGCCAAAGCACAGTCGATTTTCATTGACCCAGAAGGTTCGGATTGCGACATTGAGTTCGCCGATTGATCGATCGGCGTCGACCCATCCGATTGAACCGCAATAGATATTGCGATCGACCGGCTCAAGTTCGCGAATCTTTCGGATGGCAGCGATCTTGGGAGCACCAGTCACAGAGCCCGGAGCGAAGGTTGCTTCGATGAGTTCCGGCCAACCAACGTTTGGGCGCAACTCACCTTCGACGGTGCTGACGAGATGGTCAAGGCCGGGATGATGTTGACGTTCGAGAAGGCCTGGCACGTGAACCGAACCGTGGTGACACACGCGACCAAAGTCATTTCGCACGAGGTCAACGATCATGATGTTCTCGGCGCAGTCCTTCTCGCTGAAGTCGCCACCCGTTGACGTGGTTCCTTTGATCGGAGCCGAGCGAACTCGGGAACCGTCGCGAGCCAAGAAGAGTTCAGGTGATGCCGATGCGATTCTGAGACCGAGTTCAGGAAGTTCGATAACTGCGGAGAACGGTGCGGGGTTTGCCGCAGAAAGTTGTTCGCCCAAGGCGAGCATGGATGCCTCTGGGGAAAGCGGAGCGGACAATTGGCGAGTGAGATTCACTTGGTACACGTCGCCCGCTGCGATGGAATTGCGAATGTCGTGAACTCGTTGGGAAAACTCGGCTCGGGAAAGAGATGATGTCCACGATTCGAGTGCTGGGCCATTCCAAGGCAACGCAGAACGTGGCAGCGACACAGTGGGTCGACGACGCTCGAATCGCGCGCAGATCGGCTCGCCGTCGAATGGCAGAACGACAGCCCACCAGCCCGATGAATCGAGCGCGGCAAGATCTGAGGTCACATCGGCAAGACCAGACGCGACCATGCCACCGACGACAGCGATTGGTTCGATACTCAGGGCGGTAAGGGTTGATGTGTTCACTTACTTTGAGCCTACGACGGTCCCCGCGGCATCGACAGGTGGGCGACGTGGGTAACGAAGAAGGCTCCGGTAGTATTCGGCTTGTGCGTCATCCGTCCCGCACGTGGCCCCAGCGGCTGCTGCTCTCACTGAATATCTTCGTCGTGTTCGCCTGCCTCCTAGCGGCAGGCGGTTTGGCGTGGGCGTATAACCAGGCCAGTGCACTGCCACGGATCGACGTGGGTTCCTCGCTTCAGGCGGTAAGCGCTCCAGGCGAGGCAATGAATATATTGCTGGTGGGTATTGACGATGGCATGGGGTTGGCTGAAGGCGATCCGGTGCTTCGTGGTCGGAGCAAGTCGCTCAACACCGACACGATCATGATCTTGCGAGTCGAGCCGAAAACGCAGCAGGCATCGTTGCTGTCATTGCCGCGAGATCTCTGGGTCGATATCGCTGGTGGCGGTCAAGGCCGCATCAACTCCGCACTTGCGCTAGGTGGGCCAGAGCGTTTAATCCAGACGATCAATCAGGACTTCGGTATTCCGATCAATCACTACGCAATGGTTGACTTCCAAGGCTTTGAATCATTGGTCAAGGCAGTCAATGGTGTACCTGTCTATTTCAATTTCCCGTCTCGTGACCAAGCCACCGGCTTATTTCAATACGACGTCGGATGTCAGACGTTGAATAGTGAGCAAGCACTCGCATTCGCTCGATCTCGTCATTTCGAAATTTCTCGCGACAACATGAGGACATGGCAAGAAGATCCGACAAGTGATTTCGGTCGGGTCACTCGTCAGCAGCAGTTCGTCCGTGCAGCGCTAAAGAAGGCCGTTGCCCAAGGCGTCCGCAACCCATTTGTCTTGAAGGAATTCCTCGATATCGCGAAGAAAAGTGTCACGCTTGATACGGAGTTCACGGTTCAGCAACTTATTGATCTTGGTTCACAATTCCGAACGTTCGATCCGGATGCTCTCGTGAGCTTCACGCCGGTCGCCACCGGCATGATCGTGGGTGCCGCGAGTGTTCTTGAGTTGAACGTCGCTGCGTCGCAGCCAATATTCGATGTGTTCCGCGGGTTGCGTCCGATTCCTAGCCCTAATGCTGTTCCGGACTTGAGTGGGCTTACGACGTCAACCACGGCATCTTCACCGTCAAGTTCAAGCGCGGTAACCGCGTCAACACTTGGAACCACAACGGCGACGCAAGCCGTCACCACGACAACGTTGAGCGAATTCATACCCCGCGTGCCCGACGGTCAGACCTGCGGCTAAGCCTCTGCTGAAGGCTGCGATCAGACGGGGCGAGCTTCGGCCTCGACGCGATTTGCTAGGTACCAGTCGAGTGTTTTCTTCAGGCCTTCGTCGAACGTCGTGCCGGCGTTGAATCCGAATTCCTGGCGCGCTCTCGAACCGTCGACACCTCGGCGGGGTTGACCATCGGGCTTGGTGGTATCCCAGTGGACTTCGCCTTCGAATCCGACGAGTTTCACAATTATCTCGACGAGATCTCGGATGGGCAGTTCTCGATCGGCGCCGAGGTTGACCGGCTGGTCACTGTTGTAAAACTCGGCGGCGAGAGCGATCCCCTCCGCAGCATCATTGACGAAGAGGAATTCCCGACTCGCTGAACCAGTTCCCCAAACCTCTAGGGAATCGGCACCTGATTCTTTCGCGTCGACAGCCTTCTTGATGAGCGCTGGAATCACATGTGAAACCGCCGGATGGAACTTGTCGCGCGGACCGTAAAGGTTTGTTGGCATGAGATAGATCGCGTCTTGGCCATATTGGGCTCGGTTGGCTTGAACTTGAACAAGTTGAGCGAGTTTGGCAATTCCGTAGGGTGCGTTTGTTTCCTCGGGATACCCCTGCCAAAGCGATGCCTCGGCAAAGGGAACAGGCGTGAATTTCGGGTAGGAACAGATCGTGCCGACCATCACGGTCTTTGGTGTGTTTTGGAGACGGGCTTCGTCAAGCACATAAGTGCCCATAAGGAGATTGTCGAGATAGAGCTCGGCGGGGCGCTCCATGTTCGCTCCGATGCCTCCAACTCGCGCCGCAAGATGAATGACGAGATCGGGTTGCGTGTCGGTGAACATCTTTGTGACGGCCAAGCGGTCGCGAAGGTCATACTCAGCGCTTGAGGGAGCAAAGAGTGCCTTCGCACCTCGTGCTTGCACCCGATCGACAACTGCTTGGCCGAGAAACCCGCGTCCACCGGTGATCAGGACCTTTCGGTCGTTCCAGAAGGCGCTGTTTGGTGCAAACTCCATGGCGTTACCCTACTGATCGTCAGACCACCACTAGGTTGCTTTTAGGGCGATGCCGGGACCGCTGTCGGCTCCGTGGGAGACTTGCCCGCCCATGGAGCAATGTCGTCGGGTGGCAATCACCCTCGAGCAGTGTTGGCACGCCGTTCCTGGCGGCACGGCTCGTGCCGCCCTTGGGAGCGTGGGTGCTCTTCAGCGTTTCACTGAGCTCGATCTTGTTGGCGTGAGTGCTCGGCACCGGGGTCTGCCAGAGGCGGCGTGGGTGCCCACGATTCCGGTCACACAACTTGGGCTACCTCGCCTCGCTTTGTACGAGTCATGGCACCGACTTCGGCGCCCCTCGGTGGAACGAGCAACTGGTCCTGTCGATGTCATTCACGCAACGGGAATGGCGATGCCCCCGCCGAGTGTGCCGATTGTGGCCACCGTGCACGACCTTGCGTTCCTTCGTGACCCGTCACAGTTCACACGTCGCGGAGTGTCGTTCTTCCACCGAGCGGTCGATCTCGCCAAGTGTGATGCTCAAATCATTGTTTGTCCTTCGCAAGCGACTATCGATGAATGCATTTCTCATGGTTTTGATCATTCTCGACTTCGACTGGTTCCGTGGGGGATCGATCCCGCGGCGGTTGATCAATCGATGATTGATGGTATGCGAGCGCGGTTCGGTCTCCATGGCCGATATGTGCTGTGGGCTGGAACGATAGAACCGCGCAAAAATCTCCCGGTGCTTCTTGATGCGTTTGAGGGGATCAAAGATCGGTCCATAACTCTCGTTCTCGCTGGGCCTAAGGGATGGAACGAGCAATTAGATCAACAACTCGCTCGTCTTGGATCGCGGGTTCTGCAAGTTGGTTTCGTCGAGCCTGAAATACTCGCGGCGTTACAAACCGATGCTGACATCTTCTGTTTTCCGTCTCGCCATGAGGGATTTGGGCTTCCCGTGTTGGAGGCCATGGCTCAAAGGACTGCAGTGATTACGTCATCGGGCACGTCAACCGAAGAAGTTGTGGGTGACTGTGGGGTCGTCGTCGATCCCTCCGATGTCGAAACGCTTCGATCAGAAATCGATCGGCTTCTCGCTGATGATGTTGAACGAGAGCGACTCGGGCGCGCTGGATTCGATCGCGCCGTATCGGCCTTCACATGGGAAGAGACAGCGCGCAAACTTGAACAGGCCTACAACGAGGCATTGTCATGAACGATCGGACTGTGCGGCGCGTTGGGGTGAATCTGCTTTGGCTGGTTCCTGGTGAAGTTGGCGGAAGCGAGGAGTACACGGTTCGGCTGTTGCGTGAACTCGCTGAACTGCTTCTGGACAACGTGGAAGTGATTCTCTATGTAAACAGTCAGTTCAGTGGGGCGCATCCTGATCTTGTTTCTAAATTCACAACCCGCGTTGCGCCCGTATCTGGATCGTCAAGAATTCTGCGAGTGCTTGCCGAGTCGACATGGCTGGCCGCCCGGTTGCGAGGAGATCGATGCGTTTTCGTTCACCACGGTGGCGGAACAATGCCCTCGTTTCGACTTACACCCGGTGTCGTTACGATGCACGACCTTCAGCCATTGGCGAATCCAGATCGGTTCGGATTCGTTAAAGGCGCCTATATCCGTTTTATTGCTCCGCGATCTGTGCGCCGAGCCCGAACCGTTGTGTGTCTCTCAGAATTCGTCGCAAACGATGTTGTCAATCGCATCGGCGTTGAGCGCGAGCGAATTCGGATTATTCCTTGTGGCGTAAACGAGCCCGGAGTTGCCTTCGACCAGGATCGTCTTGCCCGATTACTTGCGAGTCTCGGTCTAACCAACCGTCCGTTCATCCTCTATCCAGCGATCACCTATCCGCATAAGAACCATGAAACACTCGTCGCTGCGTTCGCCCAAATCGTGAGCACTCGTCCTGATTTGCGCCTTGTCTTCACAGGCGGAAGCGGTTCAAGTGATGCAACTGTCACGGCAGCGATCGGTGCCTACGGGCTCACGAATGACGTCGTACGTGCCGGCCGCATACCTGAAGCCGATCTTGACTTGCTCTTCCGGGCCGCGACCGTCGTTGCGTTTCCATCGCTCTACGAAGGATTTGGAATCCCAGTTCTCGAGGCGATGTCACGTGGTTGTCCTGTGGTGGCAAGTAACGTCGGTGCTTTGCCTGAGGTCATTGGTGGAGCGGGGGAGTTGGTCGATCCATTGAATGTCGCCGGATGGGCCAGCGCACTTGGTGATCTCATCGATGATCCTGCACGGCGTTCGGTTCTCGTTCGTCAGGGGTTCGATCGGGCCAAGCATTTCGATTGGTCGACTCCCGCTCAGAGCCTTCTTTCCCTCTATCGGGAGACCCGGTGAACCTTCTCGTCGTCTGTCCACATTTCGATCCCGATGTTGCCCCGACTGGGGTCGTTATGTCTCGTATTGCGCATGAACTGATCGCTCGAGGCAATCGGCTGCACGTGGTGACATCGCTGCCTTGGTATCAGCATCACGCTATCGATGCGGGTTGGGACGGCCAGTTGGTGCGAACTGAGCGAACCGACTGGGGCCGCATCAGCCGGGTTCATCCATTTCCTACTGATAAACGAAACATTCCAGCGCGCGCTCTCGCGTTCGGAGGGTTCACCGCGCTTGCAACACTCGTAGGAGCTTTTGGGCGAGTTCGCCCCGACGCCGTGCTCGCTATGTCGCCGCCTTTAACACTTGGGTTAGCTGGACGAATCGCGGCAACGGCCCGGCGGGCACCACTGGTCTTCAACATCCAAGATGTCTTCCCTGACGTTGCGATCGAGTTAGGGCTCCTTTCGGGAGATCGAGTGATTCGAGCAGCTCGAGCGCTTGAACGGTTGAGCTATCGAATGTCTGATGCAGTAACGGTGCTTTCCGACGACCTGGCCGACAATGTGCGATCGAAAATCACTATCGGTCTCGAGGGGGAGCAGGCACAGGCTCAAGCGAAGAAGGTCCGTGTCATCCCCAACTTTGTCGATACCAATGCGATTCGTCCGGCAGCACGAGAAAATTCTTATCGCGAGCAATACGGACTCATCGGAAAAAAGGTGGTGATGTACGCGGGGAACGTCGGTTTCTCTCAGTCGC
Organism: Bifidobacterium breve; assembly: GCA_945862505.1. Taxonomy (GTDB): domain Bacteria; phylum Actinomycetota; class Acidimicrobiia; order Acidimicrobiales; family Acidimicrobilacustridaceae; genus Acidimicrobilacustris. The sequence goes on from CAMAYJ010000014.1 coordinate 10,813, forward strand.
TCGATCTAGTTCTTGAGGCGGCTCGCTCGTTTGAAGTGAGCCGGCCCGATGTGGTCTTTGTGATCAATGGGGGCGGTTCGGCGAGGCCCGATCTCGAGCGCGATGCAGCACATCTTCAGAATGTGCGTTTCATCGATATGCAGCCGATCGAACGACTGCCAGAGGTGCTTGCCGCTGGCGATATTCATGTCGTGCCGCTGCGTGCAGGGTTGGCTTGGTCAAGCGTGCCTTCGAAGCTGTATTCGATTCTCGCTGCTGGTCGAGCGATTGTTGCAAGTGTCGATTCGGGCACCGAGGTGGAGCGCACGTTAGAACGGGCTGCGGCAGGAATCGCCGTTCCGCCTGATGATCCGCGAGCGTTTGCTGGCGCAATCAGTGAACTTATCGACGATTCGGATCGAGCAGCCCGAATGGGCGCGTCGGGTCGGCTATTTGTCGAGCGCTGGGCCTCTCCTGCGGCGGTAGCGGAGTCGTACGAAAACCTCTTTGCTGAACTGATTGGACGTAAGAAATCCCTCCTCTAGACCAGTTCTGACAAGTAAGGCGGGGACTGACCGCTAACATTGTCGACCTATGGGTAAAGCATCTCAGGCGAAGAAGGCAGCCCGATTGGCACGCGAGAGCGGCCAGTTTGAGCAACGCCCGAAGCGTCGTCTGGCGTTTCCGTTCATCGTTGCTGCTGCAATGGCGATTGGCATCATCGTGGTGGTGATCGCTCGCCAGCCAGCCAGTACCCCCAAGCTGACATTCGATCCGACCACGGTCACGGTCGATCCGAATTCGATTACCGCGGATTCTTCGGCGACGACACTCCCTGCTGGCGGATCAGATCCAGTCCCCACCACTCTTGCGGCGGGCCAGTGAGAGCAGTCGTTCTTGTAGGCGGGTTCGGCACGCGTTTGCGTCCACTCACGAACGACCGGCCAAAACAGATGCTCCCAATCGTGGGTGTACCGATGATTGAACGAGTGGTGGCCACACTCGGATCCCATGGGGTTACCGAAGCAGTGCTTTCGCTCGGATATCGCCCCGATGCATTCACTGATGCCTACCCCGACGGTATTTGTGCTGGGGTGTTGCTGCACTATGCCGTGGAACCTGACCCTCTCGACACAGCCGGGGCAGTTCGCTATGCGGCGCTGTCCGCCGGAATTGATGACACTTTCATTGTTGTCAATGGCGATGTTCTTACTGACCTCGACGTCACTGAGCTTTGGAACTTCCACAAGAGCCATGGCGCAGAAGGCACCATTGCCCTTACCCCAGTCGACGAACCATCACATTACGGCGTCGTCCCGATCGATGACGATGGGCGAGTCATCGAGTTTGTGGAGAAACCCGCACCAGGGACCGCTCCAACGAACTGGATCAACGCTGGAACATACGTTCTCGAGCCGTCTGTCCTCGATCGCATCGCTGCCGATCGAAGAGTTTCGATAGAACGCAAGACATTTCCGTCGATGGTCGCCGATGAGAGTCTGTATGCCCTTCATAGCGACGCTTACTGGATCGACGCGGGGACTCCGGCCGCCTACTTGCGCGCGCAACTCGACCTCATCGATGGCACTCGCTCCCATGAAGACGCTCTTAGGCCCTCCGATGAAGTTGATACGTCGGCCGTTGTTGAGAATTCAGTCCTTGGTGCCAATGTTGTGATTGGCAACGGCGCAGTTGTGCGGAACTCGGTGCTGATGGACGGGGTGACGATCGGACCCGGAGTCCGAATCTATGACTCAATTATTGCAACCGGCGCTCGCATCGGGCCTGACTCACAAATAAGTGAAGTTTCAGTGGTCGGCACTGGCGTTGAACTCCCGGCGCATTCCGCACTGGTTGGTGCTCGAATACCTGAAAGCGATTGACAATGCGTGCAGTAGTCACTGGAGGGGCCGGGTTCATCGGTTCAACGTTGGTTGATCGCCTGCTCGCTGAGGGTCATACCGTTTCTGTTTTCGATAATCTCGCGACTGGTCGGTTGTCGAACCTTGCAAATGCACAAGGCGCCGGTGAGCGATTTACCTTCGTTGAGATTGACGTTCGCTCATCTGAGATTCCGGCGGCACTCGCATCGGCCGAACCGGAAGTTGTCTTCCACCTTGCCGCTCAGGCTGACGTTCGTGTTTCTGTCGAGCGACCGCTCTTCGACGCCGAAGTGAATATTTTAGGTGGTCTGAATGTGATCGAGGGTGCACGTTTGGCGGGCGCCCGCAAAGTAGTTGTTGCCTCAAGCGGAGGAACGATCTACGGAGATCCAGCGCCCGAGGATTTACCGGTCGATGAACAGCACCCGCAACATCCGATCTCTCCATACGGTGTAGCGAAGAAGGTCATTGACGATTATCTGCATGCGTTCCAATTCCTACATGGCTTGAACTATGCAGCACTGGCTTTGGCCAATGTTTATGGCCCACGTCAAGACCCGCACGGCGAGGCTGGGGTCGTCGCGATCTTCGCTGGTCGACTTCTGGCCGGAGACGGATGTCGCATCTTCGGCGATGGTGAACAGACTCGCGACTTCGTGTTTGTTGACGATGTTGTCGACGCATTTGTTCGTGCGGCCGATCAAGGCAACGGAGTCCTCTGCAATATCGGAACCGGAGTTGAAACTTCCGTCAACAAGCTTTATCGGGCGATGGCTGCTGCGGCCGGAAGCGATACTGAGCCTGTCTACGCACCGGCTCGTGCTGGCGAGCTCGCGCGTTCTGCGCTGAATCCAGGCTTTGCGGGCCAGACGCTTGGTTGGAGTCCACGCACTTCACTTGCTGATGGTGCGGTGGCAACTCTTGATTGGTTCCGCGCACAGGCGAAGGATTAGTTCTTCAACGCTTTCCAAGCGTTGCGCAGCTTCCGCTGAATCCTGAACGGGAGCATCGTCCGAAATCGGACGAGTTCTTGGTTCGCTTCGTGGAGTTGAAGCCTGTACGCCTCGGCTCGCGGTTCCCACTCTCCGAAAAGAGAGTTGCGGCTGCGATTGTGGGAGATAGTGAGAGCGAGATCTTTATCTCTCGGATCGAACGAGGCCACGATGAGCCCATCGCCGCTGAACGATTCGGAGATCGTGTGTTCGGCGATGATGTGAGCGCCTGACCACACCAGAATGTCGAGAACTTGTTGATGGGTGGTTGCGCTTCCCGTGATCGACAGGTCATGAGTGCTCACGATAAGGAACCGGACAGCACCTTGGCGAAGCCGTTCGCTTGCGCCAAGGAGCAACGGGACTTCACCGCCTTGTATGTCGGAAAGGAGAATGTCGGCTCGTTCGATGCCGCAGGCCACTAGAAGCGAGTCGAGATCATGTGACGGGAGATCAACAGGATTCGGATTGGTCTCGGTGACGAAACCGCTGACTGATCCACCGCCAGTACCAATCGCAGCATTTATGAATGTGCCGGTCCGGTTATTTATAGCGAAGTTTCGTTGACCAACTTCGAGGTGGTGAGCGTCGGGCTCGAGGCAGATCGAAGTGCCGTCAGGAAATTCGTTGAGGAACCAGAGGCTGTAATACGCCCAGAAACTTCCGAGTTCGATCATTGTTGGAGTTCGGTTCGCGGGAAGAGTCTCGGCCAACCGATTCAGAATTGCGGCGAATGCGACTTCTTCTTGGGGTTCGTGAATGCCCCGAAGACAGCGGATGATTTCACTTGTGAGCGTCCCGTAGTAGCAGCCGTCTTCTACCAAGACCCCGTTGTGCATCACCTGGACGCGCCCGCTTTGGTGATCGACGATTTCGCCCGCATTAGGAACACGGGGAAGGTGATCGGCGTCGGTGCATGAAATGGTCATCGCCACGCGGGACTGAAATGCGATCGGAATCTTGGTGAAATCTGGAACGAGGCCATTGGGTCGAGCCTCGCTGAGGGCGATCGCTGCCGGGGGAGCCGGAGCAGGGGGCGGCGGATTGTCTGCGGGAGGGATCATTGATGCTGTCATTTCCGTGGTGGCGCGAGCGGACTATCGGAAGAGGTCATCTTTTGAAGAACGGACTATTTCCTCGGCGACGCTTCCATCGCGAAGCCACGAAGTGTCGGCTCCGCGAATAACGGCGACGGGGATATTCGTCGACTTACCCATCACCAGTTCGGCTGCTGCTGCAAGTTCATCGACGATTGCGACTTCGGTGACCTGCATTTCGCGTCCGAGTGCATCGGCTGTACCTCGGAGATCGACAACACCTGCCACACCGGCGCAGCCGATGGCCACATCGGTAACTCCTCGTCGCCAAGGGCGCCCAAAGGTGTCAGAGATGATGACGGCAACATCAACGCCAAATCGGTGACGAAGACCATCGCGAATGCGTCGGGCCGATCGGTCGGAATCGATAGGGAGAAGCGCAGCCCACCCGCGTTCAACGTTCGATAGGTCAATGCCAGCATTGGCGCAAACGAATCCGTGTTCGGTTTCGCTAATGATGAGATCACCTCGGCGTCGGAGAATTCGTACTGATTCCCGTTCAACGAGGGGCTTGTGGCTCAGGGGATCATTTGGGTCGATCGCGACGAGCCGATCCTCGGCCTTCGAAACGATTTTTTGCGTGACAACTACAACGTCTCCGTCAGCGAGGTTTGTATCGGTTGAACGTGCAGCAGCCGAAGCGATGACCAAAGCAAGGTCGTCCCCGGCCCCGATTTCGCCGATGCCCTCGATACCGAAAATCTCCATGCGGCTCATAAGTTTGCTCCAGCTAGAACGGTGAGGGCGAGCGATTCGGAAACGCCTGGCTTACTCATAACGGTTTCGGTCACGACGCATCGCAATCCGAGATCTTGGATGGCCTTCTTTTGTCTCGAATCTTTGCTGTCGATGATGAGTGTGCTGACAAAATCTTTGTAGAGCGCAGCGACGCCGAGGACGGACGCGTCGTGGCCAAGTTCAGACATCATTCGATCAGCAGGCCCTTTGAGCGCGGCACCAGCGATGATTGGAGAGACGGCAGTGACTACGTTGCGCCGGTTAATGAGAGCATCGCGAATTCCGGGAACTGCGAGCACGGGTGCAATGGAAACGATCGGATTCGAGGGTGCGATAACGATGAGGTCGGCATCGTTGATTGCATCAATCACGCCTGGTCCTGGCTGACAAGACTCAGCGCCATCAAACCTCACAGCAGAGACCGGAACGGAATGGTGTCGTTGAACGAAGTACTCCTGAAAACTGATCTCGCTGCCTGCCGTGAGGCTCTTGAAGTGGTCGTTCGATGGATCGTCGGATGCCAACGTGACCATTGTTCGAAGACGGTCGCATGTTGCGGGAAGCACGTTGAGTCCGAGGCCCCAGGCAGAAACGATTTCAGCAGTGACCGTCGTAAGGTCGGCGCCTTCGGAAATTCTGTGCGTTCGGTAAAGGTGAGTGCCTAGATCGCGATCGCCGAGGCCGAACCAACTAACGCCGCCGTACTGCTCCAGCATCGATCGGGCCTGCCATGATTCGTTGACGAGTCCCCATCCGGTTTCAGGATTGATTGCATCAGCCAACGTGTAGGTGACGGTGTCGAGATCGGGAGAAATGCGAAGACCGTGAAGTTCAAGATCGTCGCCGACATTGACGATTGCTGTGACTTCTGAAGAGTCAATGACTTGCAGCAGCGCTCGCAACATTCGAGCTGCGCCAACGCCACCGGCGATGACGGTAATCACGGCAGTCAGGCGTTATCGCGCTGTTGGCGAGCGACGTTTTCGAGATCAGCATCAACCATCATGTGAACGAGTTCTGCAAAAGACGTTTTTGCGGTCCAATCGAGGACCTCGCGTGCCCGTGTTGCATCTCCGACAAGGAGTTCAACTTCGGCTGGTCGGAAGAAGCGTTCATCGATGACGACGTGATCTTCCCAATTAAGGCCCACTCGACCAAAAGCCAGTTCGCAGAATTCGCGCACGGAGTGGGTTTCATCGGTAGAAACGACGAAGTCGCTTGGTTCGTCTTGTTGGAGCATGCGCCACATGGCATCGACGTAGTCCCCAGCGAATCCCCAGTCGCGCTGAGCATCCAGATTGCCGAGACGAATCTCGGTATCGAGTCCGAGTTTGATTCGAGCGACACCATTGGCGATTTTTCGAGTGACGAATTCGAGACCGCGGCGAGGGCTTTCGTGATTGAAAAGAATGCCTGAACTCGCGTGCATTCCGTAACTCTCGCGATAATTCACCGTGATCCAGTGTCCGTAGAGTTTCGCTACGCCGTAGGGGCTGCGCGGATAGAACGGTGTCGATTCCTTTTGCGGGACTTCAACAACCTTTCCGAACATCTCAGATGAACTCGCTTGATAGAACCGGACTTCGTGGTCGGCGAGTCGAATGGCGTCGAGGAGCCGAGTGACGCCGAGTGCAGTCGTTTCTCCTGTGAGCACAGGTTGGCTAAATGAGGTCTGCACAAAAGATTGTGCGGCCAAGTTGTAGACCTCGTCGGGGCGATGATTACGCAGGATGTGAATCATCGAGACTTCATCGAGGAGATCGCCGGGGACGAGCTCGACATCGTCCTGCAAATGACCGATGCGCTCGAAATTAAGGGTGGAACTTCGGCGAACCATGCCAATGACGTCGTAACCCTTGTCGAGGAGCAGTTCGGCGAGATAGGAGCCGTCCTGGCCGGTGATTCCAGTGATGAGTGCTCGTTTGGTCATTTTGGGATTCCGCTCGGGGGGTGAGGGCTTCGCCCGTGGTTAGGACATTGTACGGCTCTGAGGCTCAACCGAAATGGACGGAACCCATTCGCAGTCATTTCCCGTTTGCCAAGTCACGTTGCTCATCGAGAATGTCTTGCAGTGTCGAGTCGAGCGAAATTTCGGGGGACCATCCGGTAGCGGTGTGCACTCGGCTTGGATCACCGCGCAGGATCGGGGTTTCAACGGGTCGTTGTAGATCGGGGTTGGTCTGAAGCGACATCGGCGATGCTGCAAGACCCGCGAGCCGCTCAGCTAGGTCGCCAATGGTGAGGTCTTTCCCAGAACAAACGTTGTAGGCCTCGCCAGGTACACCCTTAAGCATGAGGAGCCGGTAGGCGCGCACAACATCACGAACATCGGTGAGATCTCGTCGGGGAGTGAGGTTGCCTACTGGGATTGATGTCAACCCGTCTCGTTCGTTGAGCGCAATCCGCTCAGCGATTGCTGGGGCGACAAATTTTGTCGTTTGTCCTGGGCCGAGGTGATTGAACGCACGGACTCGGACGGTTTCGAGTCCGTGTCCTAACCAAGCCTGCAAAGCGAGCTGATCGGCAGCGACTTTGCTGGCGGCATAGGGAGTCACGGGGCGAAATGGTGTGGATTCATTGATCGGAAGTTCTTCGGGAGTGACACGCCCGTACACATCGGCGCTACTAACAGCGAGTACGCGAGGCGATCCATTATCGATACACGCACGCAATATGTTGAGTGTTCCCTCGCCATTGACTCGGAATGCGTCGAGCGGAAACTCCCACGACGCGCCCACATCGCTCCAGCCCCCGAGGTGATAGACGACATCGGGTCGGATATCGGCCAGGAGCGCATTTACGCCGGTGGGGTCGAGGAGATCTGGTCCGTCGGCACGATCAACGCCGATCACGGTGTCGCCCTCGCTGAGGAGGTGAGCATAAAGGTGTTGCCCAACGAATCCTGCCGCACCCGTTACGAGAGCCCTCATGGGTTCACCTTAGGCCCGGGCCGCGCAGGCAAGTTCGAACAGAGCAACGAGTTCATCAGTGGATCGATCCCACGAGAAGTGTTTGAGCCGTTTATCTCCTGCCGTCACCAACGAGCGTGCAACATCCGGATCATCGAGAACAGTTTCGATTGCCGCCACCAATGTGTCGATGTCGCCAGGCTCGGCCCACTGGGCCGCAGTGGAGAGAACTTCAGGGAGCGATCCAGTTCTGGTGGCGATGACGGGAACGCCGGCCGCCATTGCTTCGAGTGGTGGGATGCCGAATCCTTCGAGCAACGAGGGATAGACAAAAGCTTCGGTGCCAGCGAGGAGATCGTCGCGGTCAGCGTCGGTAAGCCAACCGGTTCGCCGAATTCGAGAGCGATACGGCGATGCATTAATAACATCGCGAACAGCATCGACGCCCCAGCCGTCGGGGCCAGCGATGACGAGGTGCAGGTTTGGTCGCTGAGGAGCGATGACATTAAACGCGCGTACAAGCGACGGAATGTCCTTGCGCGGTTCGATGGTGCCAAGAGAAAGCAAATATTCATCGACGCCTGCGAAAACTCGACCGCGCTCGGCGCGCTCGAGTCTCGTCGCGTCGCCGATTTGTTCCGGTCCTCCGAGGTGAATCGCTCGAACGCGCTGGGGATCGACCTGAAGTGTCTCGATCACGTCATCAGCGACTGCCTGGGATGGGGTATTGATCCAGGCACCATCGAGAATCTCACGACGCAAGAGCGAAGGCATCTGTTGGACATCTCGGGTGCACATTTCTGGAAAATGCACTGCGGTGAGGTCATGGACCATGACGACGCGAGCGGCATTCTTGGCCGGAGGCACGACGTAGTTCGGACCCCAGACAAGATCGATGGCGCCGGTCCACCACTCGATCGGCGGCCACGGACCGCGACGCCACAGTGAGCGGAGTGGTCGAGCGACCATCGGTCGACGGTGCGCCTCGACGCGGGGCGGGAGTTCGTCGAGCATTGGTCCGGCTCCGCGACGAGAGACAGCGAATGCGGAAATCTCAAAGTTGGGTCGAGTAAGTCGGTGGAGATAGGTGCGCGTGACGCCGCCGATTCCGGTGCGGTGGCCGATAAGTGAGGTTGCGTCGACTGCGATGCGCACGTTAACGAGGTCCGAATTTCGCCATGAGGGTGGAGACGGTGGCGACGGCATCGGTCATCCACTTTTCACATCCAGCCGAGGACGGGGACGAAGCCCCGGTCGAGCGTTCCCATTCTCGTCGTTGGACCTGAAAACGTTGGAACCCAAGTACCCCAAGCCCTACGCCGACGCTCAATGCCTCGTAGGCAGCTCGTCGAAGCGGGTCTACTCGTTCATTTTCCACACCGGTCAGCGTAGACGGGGGTCAGCGGGATCAGAGAGTGGGACGACTAACCTTAGAGACCGTCGTGACTGTTCCAGAACCCCCCTCCGCCCCAGATCACGGGCCGGTCCCAAGTCCGGACCTTCCCGATGGGGGTTCGGCCGGTCCGGTAGCAGACGATGGGTTCGAATCGATCTTCGACGAGTTATTCGCAACCTTAAGTGCGAGCTCGGCGGCCGAGCGGGAGATGAACTCACCGGCGGCATCGTATGAGGCACTCTTCGAGGCCGATGAACCCGAAGCACCTGCGCCTGCCGTCGTTGCGGTCCTCGTTGCCCATGATCCTGGAGAATGGTTCGAGGAAACGCTGGTCAGCCTCCGCACACAGGATTACACCGCTCTTTCAGTCCTCGTCATCGATGCAGCGAGCACTGACGGCAGTGCCCTTCGTGATCGGGTCGGCGCCGTCTTACCTGATGCGCACCTTCGTCGGCTCGAGGAAAATGGTGGCTTTGGCCCGGCAGCGAATGAGGCCCTTCGATCGGTGCAGGGGGCTTCGTTCTATCTGTTCTGTCACGACGACGTCAGGCTTGAGCCTGACGCTGTGCGGGTTCTCGTCGAAGAAGCATTCCGTTCGAACGCCGGAATCGTGGGACCCAAACTCGTCGACTGGAGTGACCCTCGTCGGCTGTTATCGGTAGGCATGGGCGCTGACCGATTTGGTCATTCCGCTCCGTATGTCGAACTTGGTGATCTTGATCAAGAGCAGCACGATTCAGTGCGTGATGTTTTCTTCATCCCTGGGGCGGTCACGCTGGTTCGTGCCGATCTCTTCGAAGCTCTGGGTGGCTATGACGCTGCGATCACCTTTCATGGCGAAGATCTCGAACTTTGTTGGAGAGCTCATGTCGCCGGGGCCCGGGTGGTTGTTGCTCCCGGCGCCCGTGTTGCTCACTTAGAAGCTCTCGGAATTCGCCGTCCATCTGACGATCGACGTCGGCTGCAGGCTCGCCATCGATTGCGGGCCATGCGTAACTCAGGTTCGCGTGGCACTCGATTGCGAGCCACGCCTGAAGCGTTCACCCTTTCACTCATGGAGATTTTGCAAGCGGTTGTGCTTGGCCATTTTCGTCGAGCGAGAGATATGTGGTCAGCCTGGACATGGAATTCTCGCAATTCCTCTAGCGCACGTGATCGGCGAAAGTCACTCGATGCAATCCGGCGCGTTCCAGATAGTGAAGTCCACGCGTTCCAGTCTCGCGGCAGCGCTCGCCTTACTGGTTTTATGCGTCATCGAATTGCGCGCTCTGAGGCTGCCTCTGGTGGTCGAGAGTTGATGTCGAACCTGCGAGATGCTCGTTCGGCAACCCCGTTTGTTGTTTGGGCATTGATGCTCGTGTTCCTGGTCGCCGGCGGTCGAGAACTGATTCTTCATGGCGTTCCTGCAGTTGGAGACTTCGTTCGTCTGCTATCGCCGAGTCAGATGCTTGAACGCTGGACCAGCGGTTACCAATCTGTGGGACTTGGCTCAAGCGCTCCTGCCCCAACGGGTTTCGGAGTCCTTGGCGCCCTTGGCTACCTCTTCTTGGGCGCAGTTGGCTTCCTGCGCGGTGTTCTCATCCTGGGCCTTTGGCCATTAGGTGTCCTCGGAATGTGGCGGCTCAGCCGACCGGTGACATCACAACGAGCGCGACTCCTCAGCGCTGTCGTTTATCTCGTCGTTCCTGTTGCCGCGAACGCGATGGCCCAGGGCAGTTGGGGAACTCTGGCGCTCTATGCACTACTTCCGTGGGTTGTTGCTCAACTTGCTGCAGCAAGCGAACTCGCGCCTTTCGGTCGCATCGGAGATAAAGCAGGACCGGGGGTTCGCCATCGTCCACTCGGGCATCGTCTGGTCCTCATAGGCCTCATTGTTGCGTTGGGCGCCATCATCGATCCGGCGATCATCGTTGTTGTCGCCGGCGTGGCGTTTGCGTTTGCCCTTGGTGGTTGGGTCGCTGGTCAATTTGCAGGAGGCGGCCGAATCATCTTCGTCGGCGTCGGCGGTTCCGTCTTTGCCCTCATTCTGCATTTGCCATGGAGCCTTGGCTTCTTAGACGGATGGGACGCGGTCGTTGGGGTGTCTTCGAACGGTGGATTTTCGTTGCGACTCGGCGATGTCTTGCGCTTCGGGACTGGACCATTCGGAGCGGGAGTCGTCGGTTGGTTCCTTCTTCTCACTGCGCTGTTGCCATTGTTGATCGGTCGCCGTTGGCGACTTACGTGGGCAGTTCGCGGTTGGGTGCTCGCGATTGTTGGATTCGGACTGGCGTGGGCCTTCGGTGAAGGCTGGTTGACCTCGGTTCTGCCCGCCCCATCGTTGCTACTAGTTCCATCCGCGATCGGTATTGCTCTCGCTTCCGGTCTCGGGATGGCCGCGTTCGAGATTGACCTTCCCGACTATCACTTCGGCTGGCGACAGATCGTTTCGCTCTTCGCAGCGTTGGCGTTTGTCGGCGCACTCGGGCCCGCATTGCTTTCATCCTTCTCCGGTCGCTGGGATCTCCCGCGCGGCGATTTCAATCGCTCTCTTTCATTCCTTGGTGATGGTACGACTGACGGCTCATATCGGGTTCTTTGGCTCGGAGATGCGTCAGCGCTTCCACTCGAAGGCTGGAATCTTGATGCTCCGGCAGTCGCCAATATTGGACCCAACCGAACACTTGCGTTTGCGACAACTATCGCCGGAACGCCGACAATCGCCGAACAATGGTCAGGCTCCGATTCTGGGGCGACAAGCAATCTTGAGAGCGCCTTGCAAACGGCCTCGAACGGAGGAACGGCTCGGCTGGGGGCGCTGTTGTCGCCGATGGCTGTCCGCTACGTGGTCGTTACCGTTGCGCCTGCTCCAGACCCGTATGCGCGTTCACGCGCTTCGGTTCCTGCCGACTTACTTTCGGTGCTCGATGCGCAACTAGACCTTGCGTCAATCACGGTGAATCCAGGGGTCCGTGTGTATCGAAACGCAGCCTGGGCTCCTGGAGTTGCGCTTCTACCGAACGGTTCGAAGCTTCCAGATGGCGGATCTTCTCTTGTTGATCGAACTGATACTGCACTCCAAAAATCGACGGCGGTCCTGACCGACTCGGCTTCCCACGCCGAAGCCAAGGGCGATCTTCCAGGACCGGGTGAGGTCTACGTCGCTTCCGCGGGTGACAACTGGTCGCTCAAGGTGGACGGGAAATCGCTCACGCGCTCGTCAGCGTTTGGGTGGTCGAACTCATTCGCTGCCGATAGCGGGGGAGGCGCCACGCTTTCTTTCCAGACGCCGGTGACTCGTTGGTTGCTTCTCCTCGGACAGGCATTTTTGTGGATTCTCGTTATCGTCTATCTGCTGCGGGTCCGCGTTCGAGAAGATGAGCGCACAGATCTTCTGATGTTTGAAGATATTCGGGCGACTGATGAGGTGCCCGAGCAGTTCGTCAAGGAACCCAGGGCGCCCGAAGGTCCAGATGTGCTCGACCGAATTCTCATCGATACCGGCATCATTGACGTTCTCGAGGTTGTTGCTGTGCAGGATCCTTCGAATTTTGAGGGAGCCAGAGCAACCCAACCATTGGAAACGTCTGCTGCCACAGAAGGCGATCAGGAAGTTTTGAATCGACGTCACGGACGCCGAAGGCGATCGAAGTGAAGCGCGCGTGGCGACTGCCAATTCTGTTTCTGCTTGCCGCGCTCTTGGCAACCGCGATTGTGGCGCAAAATAGGACCAGCGCCGGAAACCGATCCAATGTGCGTCTGAACGAGATGGTTCCCACTGCGTCTGCTGACGACGCACTCAGTTCCACTTGGTACTGCGCAGCGGGAACAGCCACGGGTGTCGTAACGGGCGATGCTGGTGGTTTTGCAGAACAGACGTTGATGATCTCAAATGCATCATCGATTGATGCGAGCGGTTCGGTGACCGCGTATACCGAAAGCGGAGTTACTGCGGTCAAGTCGGTGACAGTCGGAGCTCATGGTCAAACGACACTTCGGGTCAGCGACATCTTGAAGGCAGCTTGGGCGTCTGCGCTTGTTGAAGTTTCTGGCGGTGGAATAACCGTCACCCACGAACTTCGTGGGCCTGCCGGTAGATCAATCAGTGCATGTGCGTCGAGTCCTGGTGACAACTGGTACTTCCCTTCGGGAACGACTCGAGCCGGGACTCGCAATTTGCTGACACTTTTCAATCCTTTTCCAGGCGAAGCGACCATTGACATTTCCTTCGATACAGAAGACGGTGCACGTACACCGCAACAACTTCAGGGGATGGTCGTTCCAGGTGGGCGGCTCGTCAAGGTCGATGTTGGTGCAATCGTCACGCTTCGAGAACGAGTTTCCACCACGGTGCACGCCCGGATTGGTCGTGTTATCGCTGAACAAATCCAAACCGGCGACGGTCGCACGAATACTGAGCAAGGCCTCACTGCAGTTCTCGGAGCGACAGCAGCAGTCCCGATTTGGACGTTCCCAGTGGCGACTGCCGCTTCGACGACTGCTCGCGAGGTTGTGTCGTTGATGAACATGGGAGACGCTGACACCGAGGTGCTGGTTGAGGTCCAACTCGACGACCCGAAAACAAATGGCACCGTCGAACCGTTTGTCGTTCAAGTCGCTTCGGACCGGTCGGCACAAATTGATCTTGGGTCCGATCCTCGGATCCCGAAAACAGTTGGCCGCTGGCTTATCGTTCGGTCCTCAAACGGAACGCCGATCGTTGCGGAGCGGTCAGTCGGTGTAACACGAGGCGCTTCTGCCGGAGGATTTGCATTCACGATGGGTGTGCCGGTTGTTGCGACTTCATGGCTTGGCACAGTTGCAGCAACGACTGATGCTTCTACGACGCTGGTTGCCGTGGCGAATCCTTCTTCGACTCAAGTTGCGATAGTGACTATCTCGGTGCACTCAAAAGGTTCTGTCGTTGCTGTCACCGCAGCCAGATCGGTTCAAATCGCTCCCGGGCAGCGACTTGTCCTGAATCTGGCTTCAGTGACTGTTGGTGCGGCAGACGCTTCGGTACAGGTGGAAGCTGATCGCCCCGTCGTCGTGGGTCAATGGATGACCACAACGACACCGATGGAGATACAAACAATTTCTAATTTTCCCCTCTTAGGGACAGAGTCTTTACCCGTTGATGTGTTTACTCCTGATCAAGCGGTAGCTGAATCTGTGTCCGTTCGTTCAGACGACACGGTTGCGCCTGAATCAACGACCACGATCGCAGCAGTGACTACCACCACGATCGCCGGGGCAACCACCACAGTTGTGGCTGGCGCTACAAGCACCACACTCCGCTAACGATGGAACGGTTACTCATCGCCGCAGTTCTTGTGGGCCTTGCTGTGGTGGTTGCGGGTTTCCTGCAACGCAGAAAGCCAGCGCCACCAGCCGATACTGAGTGGAATATTCCGGTGCAGCTTGATCGTCGTGATTTTCTGCGTCCTGATGCGCCTTGGCTGGTCGCAGTTTTTACCTCATCAAGTTGCGATGCATGCGCCGGGGTGTGGTCGAAGGCAGTGCACTTAGACGCTGGACCTGATGGACCGGTGTGCGCCCAGGAACTTGAGGCCATTGCCGATGCCGAGATTCATCGGCGCTATGGGATCGATGCTGTTCCACTCATTCTGATCGCCGATGCAGATGGAGTCGTACACCGTCATTTTCTTGGACCAGTAACTGCCACAGATTTATGGGCCGCGGTTGCTGAGGCTCGAGAACCGGGTTCAACCCCGGGGTCATGCGAAACCCACGACTGAGTTAGTTCTCGGCCTCTGCGTCAGCCTCGATGGCGATGTCAGTGGGAGCAGAGTCTTCGATGCCCTTTGGCGAACTTGGCACCGAGGTTCCGTTGTGTGGATTGGCTGAGGTTGAGCCCGCACGGGCCAACTCAAGTAGCCGTGAAACTTCAGTACCGTCGATGGTTTCATGTTCGAGGAGTGCACGCGCAACAAGATCCAGTCCGTTGCGATTTTCGGTTAGTACCGTGCGGCAACTTTCCTGAGCCTGACGCAAGATTCGACCAACTTCTTCGTCGATGACTCTTGCGGTGTCATCGGAGTAGTCACGCGTGTGCATGAGGTCCTCGCCGAGGAAGACCTGACCTTGCGAGCCCCAGGCCATGGGGCCAACACGAATGCTCATGCCCCATTCTCGAACCATCTTGCGAGCGAGTTCGGTCGCGCCGACAAGATCGTTATTCGCCCCAGTAGACACGACATCGAAGACGAGTTGTTCTGCCATACGTCCGCCCATGCGCACGATCAGCATGTCTTGGATGTAGTCCTCTCGATAGATGTGGCGCTCCTCGATCGGCAACTGCATTGTGACCCCGAGGGCCATACCCGACGGGATGATCGTGACTTTGTGCAGTGGATCGGCAGTGGGTAAGACCGCTGCACAAACGGCATGACCGGCCTCGTGGTAGGCGATGGCTTCTTTCTCAAGGTCTGAAAGCGCCATGGAATCTCGACGCTGGCCCATGAGGATTCGATCGCGTGCTTCTTCGAAGTTGCTCCGATGAATCTCTGTCGCTCCTTCACGCACGGCGAAGAGTGCAGCTTCGTTCACGAGGTTGGCAAGGTCGGCGCCACTCATTCCGGGTGTTCCACGAGCGACAAGATCAAGATCGACATCGGCGTCGACACGCTTATGGCGGATATGCACATCGAGAATTTGGCGACGGTCTTCAAGTTCGGGTAGCGGAACAACAACTTGGCGGTCGAATCGACCCGGACGAAGCAGCGCGGGATCGAGAATGTCGGGACGGTTCGTTGCCGCAATCATGACAATCCCCGTTGTGACTTCGAAGCCGTCCATTTCGGAAAGCATTTGGTTAAGTGTTTGTTCGCGTTCGTCGTGACCGCCACCTAAGCCGGCACCGCGCTTACGTCCAATCGAATCGATTTCGTCGACGAAGATGATGGCTCGGCCCATCTTTCGGGCGCTGTTGAACAAATCGCGAACACGACTCGCGCCTACGCCGACAAACATCTCCATGAAATCAGAACCCGTGACAGACAGAAATGGCACCCCTGCCTCGCCAGCGACTGCGCGCGCGATGAGGGTCTTCCCTGTGCCTGGAGGGCCGACGAGCAGAATTCCCTTTGGAATACGCGCTCCTATTTCGGCGAATCGTTCGGGGTGTTTGAGGAAATCGATGACTTCGGTGACGTCCTGCTTGACGCCTTCGTAACCAGCGACGTCAGCGAATGTCGTTGCTGGTCGCTCTGAGGAGTAGGTCTTTGCCTTGCTCTTCCCGATGGACATGATTCCGCCCATTTGGCCCGAAGCCCGGCGTTGCATCCAAATGAAGAATCCGATGAGCAGTGCAACGGGTAGGAGCAGTGGGATGAGAGTGCTCCAGATGCTTTCCGTCGGCGACGCGTATTCGACACCCTTTTGTGTAAAGAGGGCTTGGTCGGCATCGGTTGGCTTGATGGGTCCAGTTGTAGAGAACTGCGATCCGTCGTTGAGCGTTCCGGAGATATGCCCGTTTCTGTTGTCGAACGTTGCCTTCTTGACCTCATTGCTGTTGAGGTCATCGATGAACTGTCCGTAGGAAATCTGGGTGCTGGGGGTCGACGAGGCAAGGAATTGCAGTCCGATGGCCCCAACGATGACCGCGAGCAGCACGAAGATTGTCCAGCGTGGCCATCCGTGGTCACCCCCGAATCGGCTGCCTTTTCCGTTTTCGCTAGGACCGGACGCGGGAGGGGGAGTGTCGGGACTCATGGCTGGCAGCCTAGAGCCCGATTAGGGAAATCCTCATCGCGTCCAGCGTCGGCGTAATTACGGGTTGGTGAGATGACCAGCAAGTGATGCAGGCCCACGGCGACGATCAACGAGTGTCCAGCCGTTGGGCACGGTCATCGAATCGGCATGCCGACGACAGACGTCATAGTTCGCTGGGTGTGCCTCGTCGGCGAGGACATCGAGGAACACGGTCTGATCGCCGTAGTTGTATTGAAACGTGGCCGTTGCCGGAGAGCCGCACCCCGGTCGGGCGCACGAACGTGACATACCCAAAATCTATCGTCGGCAACCGTTCAACTTGTGGACCTCTGGCCGGTAACCTCACCGCCGTGGCCAAGTCTCGAAACAGTGCAGACAATTCTTCGGAATCGAAACGGCCAGCCCCGTCGTCGCGCACGAACGGGCCAAATGGAGCGGCGCGAACCCCCAAAGGTAAAATCCCCGTCGCTGCCGAGTCTTCAAAACGATCGAGACGAATTCTCGGTGGTGGCGCTCCAGCAGTGAAGAGTCCTGATTCGACGACGAATTCGAATGAGGGTGCTGACGACGTAGCGGCTGATGCCATCAGAAAATCGAAGTACGCCTATGGGGCTGGCGCGCTGATTATCATTTTTCTTGGGGCGCAACTCGCCTCGTCACTGGTGTACGCGCTTGTGCAGTCACGGACCACATACGACTTCACAACCCCAGTCGGTGTCGGAGCAGCGGCAGGGCAGGCCAGTAGTCAGTTTGCTGCCGGGCAAATGTTCTCAATTTCTGTTCCTCCTCCGCTCTGGCTAACGGCGCTTATGCAGATTCCTTTGTGGCTAGGCCTTGGTGGGGCTCCAATTTGGTTTGCCATCAAGAAGGGCAAGGGTGTGGTTGCTGACCTTGGTCTTCGGATGAAACTGATTGACGCTCCTATCGGGTTGGTAGTTGGCATTGCCAGTCAGTTGGTCCTTGTGCCCCTCGTGTACCTGGCATTGCGACCGATCTTGGGTGTCAAAGATGTCTCGGCCGCGGCGCGTGAGCTCACCGATAGGGCAACTGATCCGCTGTCTATCGTTCTCGTGTTCCTCATTGTCGGAATCGCAGCACCAATCGCTGAGGAGATTTACTTCCGCGGCATGGCTCAGCGTATTTTCGGACGCCGTCTCGGGCCATGGGCTGCGATATTCGCTGCAGCAGCGTTCTTTGCCGCGACGCATTTGCAGCCGCTGCAGTTCCCCGCTCTGTTGTTGTTCGGCGTGTTACTCGGATTTATGGCGTGGCGGAGTGGTCGAATCGGACCTGCAATCTGGGCGCACGTTGGATTCAACGTGGTTGCCGCCGCCGGTCTTCTGTTTGATATCGGCCCATCGTGAGTCAGGTGACGAGTGAGTGCTTCGCACGAGTGACACCATGGTCCGGTCATGGCTGAGGACGATCTCTTTAAACGGCAGGTACAACCGTTAGCGGAAGTTGATCGAGACGACCCGATCGTCGCTGGTCTCGGCCGAGCGATTGATCCGCCGAGCCGTCCGATGCAGGTGTTGCACACAATTGGTCGTTCATTCCGATCCTTAGGTCGTTGGGGGCCGGAAACCTGGATCAGCCTCGCCATCGTCGCCGGTTGCGTTTTGTTCACGTTCACGCAATTGAGTCCGAGCGATGTCTTGTCTTCATCGACGCCCGCCGGTGGCGATATGGGAGCGCATGTTTGGGGTCCTGCCTACATGCGCGACCACCTTTTTCCGTCATTTCGACTCATTGGATGGACACCTGATTGGTACGCGGGTTTCCCTGCTTACCAGTTCTATATGGTGCTGCCATCGCTTGCGATCGCCTTATTGAGCTTCATTCTTCCTTACGGACTTGCGTTCAAACTCGTTGCCATTAGCGGCCTGCTGACTCTGCCGATCGCCTGCTGGGCGTTTGCTCGATTGACAAGACTTCCGTTTCCAGCGCCGCCGCTATTCGCGGTTGCCGCTACGGCCTTCCTCTTCGATAGATCGTTTTCGATTTACGGAGGAAACATTGCGTCAACTCTTGCCGGTGAATTCGCGTTCTCCATTTCTCTAAGTTTCGCGATTTTGTTTCTCGGCGTTGTTGGGCGGGGGATAGAGACCGGACGTCAGCGAGTCATTGCGCCCATCCTCTTTGCCCTCACTGGCCTGTGTCACCTGATTCCTTTCTTGTTTGCTATCGGCGGGGCAATTGTTTGGCTGCTTATTTCGCTTGCTCGTAAGCCGGGGTTGTTGAAGCGAGTGTGGTGGCTCGCATGCACTGGGGTCGTCGGTAGCGCTCTTGTTGCGTGGTGGCTGGTGCCGTTCTATTTGCAGTCCGGGTATATGAACGACATGGGTTGGGAGAAGAAGACCAATTACGTCGACCTTCTTTTTCAGCGCAAGATTCTTGATCCGCAATTAGTTAACTCTCCACCGATCCAATGGGTTCTGGTCTTGGCAGTTTTGGGTGTCGTGATGTCGTTTGCGTGGAAACGTCGCGGCGGGTTATTCCTTGCCTTGCTCGGTTCGCTCACCGCTATCGCTGTAGTCGTTTTGCCACAGGGGAAATTGTGGAACGCGCGGGTGTTGCCGTTCTGGTTCTTGATCCTGTATCTTCTTGCTGCACTAGGTGTTGCCGAGCTCGGTCGAACGATCGCAGCTCTCACTTCGCGTGATCCCGACACTCCAAGAAGGTCTGTCGCCATCGCGACAGCAGTAGTCGCTGCATTGATCGGAATCACTGTTCTTGCGATGCCGCTTCGAGCGATGCCCGACACGATTGCGTTGGGGCCCGTCAAGATTGACGTTGGGGGAGTGCGAGCCGACGGTCGCTACCACTGGCTGTTCTTGTCGACCAAAGAGTCGAGTTTTGTGCCGTCGTGGGCCCGATGGAACTTCAGTGGTTATGAAGGAAAGCCCGCCTATCCCGAGTACCACGACATCGTTCAGACGATGGATGAACTTGGTCAGAGCAATGGTTGTGGTCGAGCAATGTGGGAACACGAAGAACAGCACGACCGTTATGGCACGCCAATGGCGCTCATGCTGTTGCCGTTTTGGACTGACGGCTGCATCGGCTCAATGGAAGGTCTGTTCTTCGAGGCATCAGCAACAACGCCGTTTCACTTTCTGAATCAGGACGAGTTGTCGTTTGGGGCTTCCAATGCACAACGAGACCTTCCTTACGTTCCCGGTCCGCCCGACCAGACGCAGTTTGATCTAGGCGTTCAGCATCTTCAGATGCTTGGCGTGAAGTACTACATGGCCATCACCGATCAAATGATTTCTTACGGTCAGACGAACTCATCGTTGAAGCAGGTGGCGGCCTCTGGTCCATGGGTCGTCTTCGAAGTCGCGGACTCCCCGTTAATCGAACCGTTTGATAACAACCCTGCGGTATTGACGGGAGTCGCACCGAAGAAGTGGCTTGGGGCCGTTACGCCTTGGTATCTCGATCCGACGGCGTGGAATGTTTGGCCGGCGGCGGGTGGCCCGGATTCTTGGCAAAGAATCGTTCAGGGCGAGACGCCAACCACAACGTCGACGACTCCGATGGCAGTTACCAATATCGCGACTGGCACGGACTCAATCTCATTCGATGTCACGCGACCGGGTACGCCAATTCTCGTGAAGTTTTCCTACTTCCCCAATTGGGAAGTATCAGGGGCGCAGGGGCCATGGCGAGTTGGACCAAACCTGATGGTGGTGGTGCCGACATCGAACCGTGTGTCGATGCACTTTGGAATGACAACAATCGATTGGTCAGGCTGGCTCATCACGGTTATTGGATTGGTGGGCATCGTGTTGCTGTGGCGGGCCGGTCCGGTTGCGATGCCCGATGCCAAGCCGTGGCGCCGACCACGTCCAGACCTAGTTGATGATGTCTCGCTACCGTCGGACTCTGTATGAGTCCAAATTTTCGACGGCTCGAAATTATCGCTGCGGTTCTTGTCGGAGGTGCTGTTGCAACCGTCGCGGGTTCGCGATGGCAGCGGGGGCTTTCGTCTGTTCGCTCTGACCTTCGTCGGAGACGAGGACTTCCTCCTGCACCAGGCATCGTTCGACTGAGCGTCATTGTGCCCGCGTACAACGAAGAAGCGCAGATTCCTTCAACAATCTCGTCGTTACGCAGAGGCTTGGCTTCGTTTGTTCTCAGATCAGAACTCGAAATCGTTGTCGTCGATGACGGTTCGTTTGACGGGACGGCAACCGCAGCGCGCTCGGCTGGCGCCGACCTCGTTGTGCGGCATGACGTCAATTTGGGAAAGGGAGCAGCGGTGCGGACCGGTGTGCTCGCCGCGAATGGTCGGTCAATCGTTTTCACCGATGCCGATCTGTCCTATTCGCCGGAACAGATTCCGGCGTTGGTCAAGTTGCTCGAAGAAGGCTGGGACGTCGTTGTCGGAAGTCGTCGGCATACTGACACCACGACATTGGTCAAGGCCCGACGACTGCGCGAAGTCGGTGGGCGCGTCATCAACCTTCTCACTCGAGCAGTTTTGTTGGGGCGCTATCGAGACACACAATGTGGACTCAAGGGATTCCGGTCCGATGTCGCACGACTCATTTTTTCTCACACGCTGGTCGATGGGTTCGCTTTCGATGTTGAGGTCTTTCATCTGATCGAGCGCTATCACCTCTCCTTGACCGAAATCCCGGTGACGATCGAGAACTCCTCACGCTCATCGGTTCGCGCCGGTCGAGATGGGCTTCGCCTTCTACGTGACTTGCTGCTCGTGCGGCGATGGTCGGTTGAGGGTCGCTATGACCTCACGGCCAACGACCTTCTCGTGACTGGGGCTGTGAAAGACGTCACCACCCCCGAAGTGGTCGACCCTCTCCACTAGGGTCGCAGCCCATGGCCCCCCACGATGCAGCCGCCATGGATGCCATTTTCAAGGCGTATGACATTCGCGGCACTGTTCCCGATCAACTCGATGCTGCGCTCATGGAGCGTATTGGTGCAGCGTTTGCTCGTTTCGCAGCCGACACAACGGGTGCGAGTTCAATCCTGATTGCCCACGACATGCGCCCATCAGGACCCAAGTTTGCTGAGTCATTTGCGCGTGGAGCGACCGGCCAAGGTGTCGATGTTGTCCATCTCGGTTTGGCTTCGACTGACCTACTCTTTTTTGCTGCTGGTCGCTTTGACATGCCCGGAGCCATGCTCACTGCCTCGCATAACCCGGCGCAGTACAACGGTGTGAAGTTGTGTCTTGCGGGGGCGAAGCCCATCGGCGCGGAGACAGGGCTTTTCGATATTCGCGACATGACCGTGACGGGGCTTGACCCTGTTCAGGACCGCGGAAGCGTTTCCTCTCGCGACGATGCGCTGAGCATCTTCGTGACGCATGTCCACTCGTTCATTGATCCCAACGTCTTACGCCCACTGAGTGTCGTCGCTGACACCGCAAACGGTATGGGTGGGCTTACTGCTCCTGCAGTATTTGCAGACCTCCCATTCACACTTGATGTTCTTTATGGTGAGCTCGACGGAACCTTCCCGAATCATCCCGCTGATCCGATTCAGCCCGAGAATCTGCGCGATTTACAAGAGCGCGTTCTCTCGGTTGGAGCTGATGTGGGCTTGGCTTTCGATGGCGATGCCGACCGCGTCTTCCTGGTCGACGATGCCGGGGCCCTGGTCTCTGGTTCACTCACCACTGCGATCGTGGCCGACTCGATGCTTACAAAGCATCCAGGTGAAATTGTTCTTCACAACTTGATCTGTTCAAAAGCCGTACCTGAAGTCATCGTTGAACGTGGCGGTACTCCGGTGCGAACGCGAGTCGGCCATTCGTACATCAAACAGGTGATGGCCGAGACCGGTGCGTGTTTCGGTGGCGAACACTCTGGCCATTACTACTTCCGCGACAATTATCGGGCTGATTCGGGCATCATCGCTGCTATGGCAGTTCTTGAAGTCATGTGCGCCACTGGTCAGAAGCTTTCTGAGCTTCGCAAGCCATTCGAGCGTTACGTTGCATCAGGTGAACTCAATACTGAAGTGCCCGATCCACTGGCAGTCATTGAATTTGTGGCCGAGCGGTTTGCCTCTGCCGATCAAGACCGGCTTGATGGATTGACGATTGATCTCACAGCGGGAGTCGGTGCGAATCCTGATGATCCGTGGTGGTTCAATCTGCGTCCCTCGAATACCGAACCACTTCTTCGCCTCAACCTTGAGGCGTCCGACGAGGCAGCATGTGCTCGCCACGTTACCGAGATCCGTGCCCTCATCGCTGAAGCGGCCGGCTGAAAGAGCCAAGGAGCTCCTATGTCACTTGATCCCCAACTCCTCGAAATCCTGGCTTGTCCTCAGGACAAGGGTCCGTTGCTGTATTTCGCCGACGACAATCTTCTCTACAACCCTCGCCTTCAGCGCGGGTATGAAGTGCGAAACGACATTCCGATCATGCTGATCGACGAAGCTCGCGTAATTGATGATGCTGAACATGCACGATTGATGGAGAAAGCATCAGCAAACTCCGTCAAGCCAACCTTTGAGGTCTGAGGAGTGATCCTCGACACTCTCGGGATGTTCGACGCAGCCGCTGCATTTCCCGAACAACTCGCACGGGCGCTCGACGTGTCGCGACTTGCCTTGGGGAAGGTCTCACTTCCGGCGCACGACGACATCGCAAACATCGTTTTGTTGGGCGCCGGAGCTGCTGGGCAGGCCGGCGCGATCGTGCTTGAAGCCGTTGGTCCAACGATTTCGGTACCCATCGTCGTGCATCGTGGATATGGGATCCCCAATTTTGTCGATGCATCGACTCTTGTTGTTGCACTTTCGTTCGATGGCGACACCACCGAAACCTTTGAAGCCGCGCAGAATGCACGTGCTGATGGGGCATCGGTTATTTGTGTAAGTGGCGGAGGAGCCCTTCATGGGTGGGCGAAGTCAAACGGCCTTATTCACTTGCCGGTCACGCTCGACGTTCCGGTCGAACGGGCAGCGCTCGGCGCCCTCTCCGTTCCTGTTCTGTTGCTCCTCGAGCGACTCGGCTTCTATTTGGGGGCCGAGGCATGGATTGACCTCGCGATTGCCCAGAGCACAGTGCGCCGAAATGAGCTCATCGCTGAGGACAACATTGCGCGGCGTCTCGCTCGTCGCTTAGGCCGAACGTTTCCGATTATCTACGGTGGCAATGGCCCGGGTGGAGTTGCGGCTGATTGCTGGAAGTCGCAGTTCAATCTGAACGCGAAAGTCGCGGCATTCTCGAATCAGGTTCCTGAACTCACCCACGACGAGATCGCCGGGTGGGGTCAAGACGGCGATGTCACCCGCCAAGTCTTTCAAGTCTTTCTGCTCCGTCACGATTTCGAACACCCGCAAGTTGCCAGCCGCCTCGTCGAGGTTGAAGAAGTACTCGTTGAGGTCGTCGGAGCAGTACACGTTGTGAACGCCGCCGGTGAGGGACTCTTGGCGCAGATTTTTGATCTTGAACTCCTAGGTCAATTCGTTTCGCTCCACGCTGCGGTTGAACAAGGCGTTGACCCTGGTCCAGTTCCGGTCGTGGCAGAGATTGCGTCACGCGTTGGAGACGCCTGAGCCGTCTAGACTTCTCAGAGGCTGATCGCAGGGTCAGAGGGCCACAGCCTCACAACTGGTTGTCACTGTGCTGATCTCCATTCGGAGGATCGGTTTCGACGACCGACATTTCCCTCTTGAATGACCCCCTAACCGGATCCTCCGGACCGCACAGAAAGTGCTGCATATGACTCTGACCGTTGACCGTTCTGATTCCGGCCTCGATTACAAAGTTGCCGATCTCACCCTTGCGGGCTTTGGCCGCAAGGAGATCCAACTCGCCGAGCATGAAATGCCTGGTTTGATGTCTCTGCGCGCGGAGTTCGCCGATAGCCAGCCCCTTGATGGCGCGCGTATTGCTGGTTCGTTGCACATGACGATCCAGACCGCAGTGCTTATCGAAACGCTCACATGCCTCGGCGCTGATGTTCGTTGGGTCAGCTGCAACATCTTTTCGACCCAAGACCATGCCGCTGCTGCGACTGTTGTTGGCCCGAACGGGACTCTCGAACGGCCGACTGGTGTTCCGGTTTTCGCTTGGAAGGGCGAAACGCTCGAGGAGTACTGGTGGTGCACCGAGCAGATCCTGCGTTGGCCCGACGGTGGCGGCCCGAACATGATTCTCGACGATGGCGGCGACGCCACGCTTCTCGTTCACAAGGGCGTGGAATACGAGCGCACAGGGATCGTTCCCGACACCACCGAGGATGATTCCGAAGAGTGGGCGATCGTCCTCGACGTTCTTCGACGCACCGTGGCAAATGAGCCCGAGCTTTGGCACGGAGTCGCTGCAGAAATCAAGGGTGTTACTGAAGAGACCACCACGGGCGTGCATCGTCTCTATCAAATGCAAGAAGCAGGGCAACTTCTGTTTCCGGCCATCAATGTGAATGACTCTGTGACAAAGTCGAAGTTCGACAATCTTTATGGTTGTCGTCATAGCCTCATCGACGGCCTCAACCGTGCGACCGATGTAATGATCGGGGGCAAAGTTGCTCTCGTCTGTGGCTACGGAGATGTTGGTAAGGGTTGTGCGGCTTCACTGCGTGGCCAAGGTGCTCGCGTCATCATCACCGAAATTGACCCGATCTGTGCGCTGCAAGCAGCCATGGAGGGCTACCAGGTGGCACGCCTCGAGGACGTTCTCGACACGATCGACATCTACGTAACTGCTACGGGCAACTTCAACATCATCACCGCCGAGCACATGGCCAAGATGAAGCACCAAGCCATCGTGAGCAACATTGGTCACTTCGATAATGAAATTGACATGGCTGGCCTCAAGAAGATGAGCGATGTGCAAAAAGTCAACATCAAGCCCCAGGTCGACGAATATGTCTTTCCCGATGGTCACTCAGTGATCGTGCTCGCCGAGGGACGACTCATGAACCTTGGCTGTGCAACTGGCCACCCGAGTTTCGTGATGTCGAACAGTTTCTCGAATCAGGTCATCGCTCAGATCGAACTCTACGGACACACCGATTTCTATGAAAAGCAGGTGTACACGTTGCCGAAGCATCTTGATGAGAAGGTGGCAAGGCTTCACCTTGATGCACTGGGTGTGAAGCTCACCAAGCTCACCGAAGAGCAGGCGTCGTACCTCGGCCTTCCGGTCACGGGCCCGTTCAAGTCTGATCACTACCGGTACTGATACCGTCCGACCCGTCCGCGGCCGTCTTGGCCTCGGACGGGTCGGGGTTAGTGGCCTAATGGTTCTTGGGGGTTGTCATGGAGCAGTTGTCGGGCAAGGTCGTAGTCGTCACCGGAGCAGCGAGCGGAATTGGGCTCGCGCTCGTAAAGCGATTCGGTGCCGAGGGCATGAAGGTCGTCATGGCCGATATCGAGGTGCCCGCGTTAGAGGCAGCCTCATCATCACTCCCAGCATCGATTGAACGCGTCACTGTCGCTTGCGACGTTTCTGATGGCGATCAGATCGAGGCGCTGCGTCGCTCTGCGATCGATGCTTTTGGCGCTGTGCATGTTGTTTGCAATAACGCTGGCGTTGGTGGCGGCGGATCGATGGCCGATATCAATATCGCAGACTGGAAGTGGGTCATCGATGTTGACCTTTGGAGCGTGATCCATGGCGTTCGCGTCTTCCTTCCTGGATTGCTTGAACAGGGCGAAGGACACATCGTGAATACGGCTTCGGTTGCTGGTTTGTTCTCGGCACCGTTCATGGGGCCCTACAACATCGCAAAATACGGCGTGGTCGCGTTGTCCGAGACCTTGTGTAGCGAATTGGCGATGCAGCAATCAGAAGTTGGAGTCTCGGTGCTCTGTCCTTCATGGGTGAAGACAAAGATCGCGAGTTCGGCTCGTAATAAGCCTGGAGTCAGCACCGAAGAAGTCGACATGATCTCGGAACTCGCAGGACCAATGATCGATGCCGGCATGGATCCAGATCTTGTTGCCGATGCCGTGATTGACGCGGTGAAGTCAAAGAGGTTCTGGATCACAACTCATGACGACACGCCGGCGGCTGTCACTTTGCGGACACGTTCCATCATTGACGGAACAAATCCTCCGCAACTGATGCACTGAGCGGAGACAATTCAGCTTGTCGCTTCCGTTACCGAAAGTCCGGGGGACCCATGTCGTCTTGTGGAGTGCTCAGTAGTTTTACGCGGTGCTCCAATGGTGGCGTGGTCACATCGACGGCTTTCTCGAACAGTGGTTCCCGACGTCATGCACGCGTTGCGGTTCCCTCGGGGGTTCACCGTGTTCGATCTGTATTGATCAGTTCGTTGGCGCTGCACCAATCCCTGAAATCCCGCCGCTCAAACGCGTCGCTGCGCTCCTCCGGTACGACGAAACCTCTCGCCCATTTATTGCTGATCTGAAATATCACGGCGGATGGAGTGTGGTCCGGGGGCTCGCTCCGGCTCTGTCGTTCTTGCTCGAGGACACCGTTGGTGCCCAATATCGTGACGTGGTCCTGACATGGGCCCCCACGATTCCCGAACGAGCTCGAGATCGTGGCTTCGATCAGGCCGAGGTGCTCGCCAGGGAACTGGCCCATAGGTCCGGTCTACCTGTCCGTCGGCTGCTCCGTCGATTGCCTGGCGAGCATCAGACGGGCCGAAACCGCTTTGAGAGGTCTCAGGGGGTCCATTTCGTTGCTACGGGCCCTATTCCAGAGATCGTTGTGGTTCTCGACGACGTCGTGACGACCGGATCCACACTGGCGGCAGCGGCCACGGTTTTGTGCGAAGCGGGCGCGCTCTCAGTTTTTGGACTGGCGTTGGCGGCAACCCCTGACCGGTCACAGACGTGAGTCTGCGTCGCGGGCGGGGTCCTCACCCGCTTCTCACCCTCCTCTGACCGTGACCTAAGGAAGGCATCGGTAGACTCGCCGTTCTCATGGGCATCCTCGACAAAATTCTGCGCGCCGGCGAAGGCAAGAAGGTACGGGCTATCGAAGGCCTCGTACCTGAGATCAATGCCCTCGAACCCGAAATCGAACGACTGTCCGATGGAGCACTCGCTCACCGGACCATTGAGTTCCGAGAGCAATTGGCCAATGGTGCTGATCTCGAAGACCTCCTTGTCGAGGCATTTGCTGTTGTCCGCGAGGCAGCTCGCCGCGAAATTGGCCAGCGCCACTACGACGTACAGATGATGGGCGGCGCGGCGCTGCATTTCGGATGGGTCGCCGAAATGAAGACGGGTGAAGGCAAGACTCTCGTCTCGACGCTTCCGGTGTATCTCAATGCGCTCGCCGGCAACGGTGTCCACATCGTCACAGTCAACGATTACTTGGCTACCCGAGATTCCGACTGGATGGGGCGTGTTCATCGTCGCCTTGGAATGTCGGTTGGTCTGGTCATCCCTGGCATGAACGATCCAGTAGTGAAGCGTGCCCAGTATGCGTGCGATATCACCTATGGAACGAACAACGAGTTCGGATTCGATTATCTGCGCGACAACATGGCGATGAGTCGTGCTGAACAAGTACAACGCGGCCGCTCCTATTGCATCGTCGATGAAATCGACTCGATCCTCATCGACGAAGCGCGTACTCCGTTGATCATCTCGGGTCGGATCGCCGATGCAGCAAAGATCTACTACCAGTTCGCCTCAATCGTGCGAGGACTGAAGCGTGACGTTCATTACGACGTCGATGAAGAGAAGCGAACCGTTGCGCCCACCGACGAAGGTGTCGAGGCGGTTGAGCGTGCCCTCGGAGTCGACAACATGTATGACGAAGTTTCACAGAATCTTGTGCATCAGCTACAGGCTGCACTTCGCGCGAAAGAGTTGTTTAAGCGCGACAAGGACTACGTGGTTCAGCATGGCGAGGTAAAAATTGTTGACGAGTTCACCGGCCGCATCCTCGATGGTCGTCGTTGGTCAGAAGGCCTCCATCAGGCGGTTGAGGCCAAAGAAGGCGTGAAGATCGAGGAAGAGAACCAGACTCTCGCCACGATCACCTTGCAGAACTATTTCCGCATGTACGAAAAACTTGCCGGAATGACCGGTACGGCAGAAACCGAGGCTGCTGAGTTTCTCTCCACCTACAACCTTCATGTCGTGCCAATCCCAACGCATCGGCCGATGGTGCGGCTCGACAAGGGTGACCTCATCTACAAGAGCGAGGACGCCAAGTTCAATGCGGTGGTCGATGACATCGCTAGACGCAGCGAAGCAGGCCAGCCTGTGCTCGTCGGAACGATCTCGGTTGAGAAGTCCGAAACCCTTTCTCGATATCTCAATAAGCGTGGAGTGGCCCACGAAATCCTGAACGCCAAGTTGCATTTCCGTGAGGCCGATATCGTCGCGCAGGCGGGTCGCCTCGGAGCAGTGACCGTGGCTACCAACATGGCCGGTCGTGG
>CAMAYJ010000015.1 GCA_945862505.1 Bifidobacterium breve
GCGACTGCTCAGATTCTTGAGTTGATGGCTGCTGTTGATGAGTTCATTCCTCAGCCTGAGCGTGACACTGACAAGCCGTTCCTTATGCCGATTGAAGATGTGTTCACGATCACTGGTCGTGGCACGGTTGTGACCGGTCGTGTGGAACAGGGCATTGTTCACACTGGTGATGAAATCGAAATCATTGGTATTAAGGCGACGCAGAAGACGACGTGTACTGGTGTTGAAATGTTCCGCAAGCTCCTTGATGAGGGTCGTGCGGGAGACAACATTGGTGCGCTTCTTCGTGGAACGAAGAAGGAAGAAGTTGAGCGCGGTCAGGTTCTCGCGAAGCCGGGTTCCATTACTCCTCATACCGAGTTCGAGGCTCAGACTTATGTTCTGACCAAGGAAGAAGGCGGCCGTCATAAGCCGTTCTTCACGAACTACCGTCCGCAGTTCTATTTCCGTACGACTGATGTGACTGGTCAGATTTCGCTTCCGGCGGGAACAGAAATGTGTATTCCTGGTGATAACACCGAGATGACTGTTGAACTCATCCACCCCATCGCGATGGAAGAAGGCTTGCGCTTCGCCATCCGTGAAGGTGGTCGTACCGTCGGCGCCGGCCGCGTCACCAAGATCCTCAAGTGATCGGTCGAAACTGAACATGGCTGACAAGCAGAAGATCCGCATTCGTCTGAAGGCGTATGACCACGAGATCGTCGACCAGTCGACGAAGAAGATCGTGGAAACCGTCATTCGCACGAGTGCGACGGTTCGTGGCCCGGTGCCGCTTCCAACCGAGAAGCACCGCTACACCGTTATTCGCGGTCCTTTCAAGGACAAAGACTCACGCGAGCACTTCGAGATGCGTATTCACAAGCGTCTCCTTGACATCGTTGACCCCACCCCGAAGACGGTCGATTCGCTCCAGCGTCTCGACCTCCCAGCCGGTGTCGACATCGAAATCAAGATCCAGCAGGTCTGATTCGTTCAGAACTGAGAATCTGAGAAGTGCCCTCGCTCCGGCGGGGGCACTTCTCGTTTTGCGGCGGTGTCAGCGACTCGTGGTGTCGCTACGCGATGTAGGTTTCGAACATCACCGGTCGCAGAAAGCGATCGCCGGATCTTTAGGGGAAGTCATGGGTCGTTTTGATGGCAAGGTCATTTTGGTTACCGGTTCGTCATCGGGCCTCGGTGCAGCAACGGTGGAACGGTTCCTGGGCGAAGGTGCAATCGTTGCTGGCTCTGACGTGCAGCCTCCAGTGGCAGGCGCGGCGCAGCCGACCACGTTCACCCATGTCGATGTGACCGATGAAGCGGCAATCGCCGCGTGGGTCGATGAAGCCTCGAAGCTCACCGGCCGAATCGACGCCGTGTGCACATTTGCCGGGATTCCTGCTGGTGGCCCAGTGCACCTTGTTGATGTTGAAACGTTCACGCGCACACTCGACATCAATCTCACTGGCACGTTCACCACGTGTAAGCACGTCATCACGAAGATGCTTTCGCAAGAACTTATTGACGGAGAGCGGGGGAGTGTCATCACCGTTGCCAGCGTTGAAGGTCTTGAAGGAACGGCAGGCGGAAGTTCGTATAACGCTTCAAAGGGTGGCGTTGCGATTCTTACGAAGAACATGGCCATTGATTACGGCCGTCAAGGCATCCGCGTGAATTCTATTTGTCCTGGATTTATCGACACGCCGATGTTGCGTGGTCTTGGTGATCCCGAAATGAACGAAATGCTGATGGAGATCAAAGAAGAACACAAGCTCCGTCGTCTTGGCCGCCCTTCAGAAATCGCCGCAGTGGCTGCATTTCTCGCATCGCCCGATGCGTCGTTCGTGACCGGACAAACAATTGCTGTCGATGGTGGTTACACGGCCGGACGCGATCACGGCGTTACAAAGCGAATGGGTTTGTAACTCACAGCCAGACAATTAGACCGGCAAATGCGTCATCGGTAGGCCGTTGTTCCATGAGATCTTCGATCGCGTCGACGAATCGACCAGTCATGTTTTTCGTGCGCGGCCATTGCCTATCTGAGGTGAAGATCAAACCGCTGTGACGAGCACGGTCGAGCTGCCAATCGCGAACAATTTGCATGAAATCGGCAACGTTGTTGGTGAGGAGTGCCCGCTGGTCGTTGGTGCAGCAGCGCAAGAGTTCGGCGTCAGTGAGTCGATCCCAGTGCTGCTCGCGAGCGCTCACGACGTCCAAGCCCCGTGCTCGGAGGAGCGGAGCGATTGGCGCGGGGTAGTGGTGGTCGAGGGCCAACCTCATGTGAAGGCGGACTGCTCGCGTTCCCAGCGTTGGCGTTCTTCTTCCGCCACGGTTTCTGCCCAAGCGATATCGGAGTCGATTTCTGGAGCGAAGTCGGCGTAATACGAGGCCGCAGCTTCGATTTCGGAAGCGGGGAGATCGAACGTGGTCGCAGCGTCGGCGAAATCGCCTCCACTCGCAAGAAGCGTCGAGACGACTTCTCTGACCTTGAGCCGACTGACCCCTACGTGCGGCTCTCGACGGCCTGCGGCACCGGAGCGAAAGGTGACGAGGGGATGGATTTCCCGACGCAACCCTTCAGTCAGAAGCCGGTCGGCCAAGGCATTCCTGGACTCGCCGGCTCGAGCCGCTTGGCGGTCAAGGAGGTCAGCAGTGGTAGCCGAGAGGCGAAAAGAGCGTTGGACCGATCGCGGTATCGCTTGCTGAACGGCAGTTTGGGCGCTGGAGACAGGCATGGTGGCTTCGGTCATGTAAGTCATTGTAACCCTTTGTGATCAATACCCTGCGGTTCAGAGGATTCTGCCGAGGCCTCGCGTCCAGCGGATGGGCCAAAAATCCGGGATTTGGTCCGAGACCGCCGAACCCCTAGAGTTTCACCTCCGTGCAACAGGGGTCTTCTCCGGAAGATCGCCAGCCGCACCTCTACGTCGATCGAACCGACGTCTGCGACGGTCTACTTCGGTAGATACCCCGCAGCACAACCGACAGGCGCTCGGCCGGGTTTTCCCGTGCCGAGCGTTGGCATGAAGGGCCCGTCCCCGCATGTCCGACTCGACGCAAACCACAACAGAAAGATCGTTGCCGTTATGGCGAACAAAGCAGTAGTCGGCGAAAAAGTCGGCATGACACAGGTATGGGATGACGCCAACCGCGTTGTACCCGTGACCGTGCTGCACGTCGCTCCAATGCGCGTGGTGCAGATCAAGACCGTTGAACGCGATGGGTACAACGCGTTGCAGGTGACCTTCGGTGAGAAGGATGCTCGTAAGCTGAATAGCCCCGATCGCGGTCACTTCGAAAAAGCTGGCGTTGCTGCCGGTAAGCGCGTGCTCGAGCTTCGTCTCGACAACGTCGACGACTTCGAAGTTGGACAGGAAATCAAAGTCGACACGCTCGCTGCTGGCGAGTTTGTTGATGTCACTGCCGTGAGCAAGGGCAAGGGTTTCGCCGGAACGATGAAGCGTCACAACTTCAAAGGCCAGCGCGCATCCCATGGTGCCCACCGAGTCCATCGTGCTCCTGGCTCGATCGGCGCCTGCGCCACCCCCGGCCGCGTGTTCAAGGGCACGCGCATGGCGGGTCGTATGGGTGCAGAGAAAGTCACCACGCTGAACTTGCGTGTTGTGTCTGCCGATCCTGAAAAGAACTTGCTGCTCGTGCGCGGCGCGGTGCCCGGCCCCAAGGGCGGCATCGTGGTTATCCGCGACGCAGTGAAGATCCACACGAAGGGTGATGCGTGATGGCAACTGTGACCGTTAAGACTGCAGCTGGCACCGATGCTGGTTCCCTCGAACTCGATGCCACAACGTTTGGTATCGAACCCAACGTCTCGGTGATGCACCAGGTCGTGACCGCACAACTTGCGGCACGTCGTTCTGGCACGCAGAGCACCAAGACCCGCGCTGAAGTTCGTGGCGGCGGGGCCAAGCCTTGGAAGCAGAAGGGCACCGGTCGTGCCCGTGCCGGCTCGACTCGTTCCCCCAACTTCATCGGTGGTGGCGTTGCGCTCGGCCCGAAGCCACGCAGCTACGCCCAAAAGACACCGAAGAAAATGATCAAGCTCGCGCTTCGTTCGGCATTGTCCGACCGTGCGTCAGAGGGCAAGGTCATCGTCGTCGATGAATGGAACTTTGCTAGTCCTTCAACGAAGGGTGCGGTTGCAGCACTTGCTGCTCTCGGCATCGAAGGCAAGGTTTTGTTGGTTCTCGATCGTCTCGATGTCGCTGCCTGGAAGAGCTTCCGAAACCTCGGCGAAGTTCACATCATCGAGACCGCTGAACTCAACACCTACGACGTCCTTGTTTCGGACTTCGTTGTGTTCACCAAGTCAACCCTGCCGAACGTGGAGGCATCGAAGTGAAAGATCCTCGCGATGTCATCATTCGTCCAGTAGTGAGCGAGAAGAGCTACGCCCTTCTCGACAACAACGTCTACACGTTTGTTGTTCACCCTGACGCGTCAAAGCCTGAGATTCACGACGCAATTGAGTCGATTTTCGGCGTCAAGGTGCTCAACGTCAACACGCTCAACCGCAATGGCAAGCGCAAGCGCAATCGTCGCAACGGAACCTTTGGTTCTCAGACGGGCCAAAAGCGCGCCTTCGTCACTCTCGCCGCTGGCGACCGCATCGAATTGTTCGAGGGGTAAGGAACCATGGCTCTTCGTAAACGCAAACCGACTAGCCCCGGCCGTCGTTTCCAGACTGTCTCCGATTTTGCGGAGATCACAAAGGACACGCCGGAACGGTCGCTCCTCGTCCCCAAGCACCGCACTGGTGGTCGCAATAGTTACGGCCGCAAGACAGCTCGTCATAAGGGCGGCGGTCACAAGCAGCGTTACCGTCTTGTCGACTTCCGTCGCGTCAAGGATGGCGTTCCCGCCTCTGTCGCTGCGATCGAATACGACCCGAATCGCACCTGCCGTATCGCGCTGCTGCACTACCACGACGGAGCGAAGAGTTACATCCTCGCCCCGAAGGGTGTGCAGGTTGGCGACATTCTGCAAAGTGGTCAGGGTTCAGACATCCGTCCGGGTAACGCGCTTCCGCTGCGTTACATCCCGGTCGGTACCGTCGTGCACAACGTCGAACTCAAGCCCGGTGGTGGCGGAAAGATGGGCCGTAGCGCCGGCATGAGCATTCAGCTCGTTGCCAAAGAGGGCGATTACGCCACTCTTCGTCTTCCAAGCACCGAAATGCGTCGAGTTCCGATCGACTGCCGCGCCACTGTCGGTGAAGTTGGTAACTCCGAACATGAACTCATCAAGATCGGTAAAGCCGGTCGTAACCGTTGGAAGGGCGTTAAGCCTCAAACCCGCGGTGTGGCCATGAACCCGGTCGACCATCCACATGGTGGTGGTGAAGGTAAGACCTCCGGCGGTCGTCATCCTGTGTCTCCTTGGGGCAAGCCCGAAGGTCGTACACGCGACAAGACCAAGCCGTCTCAGAAACTCATTGTCCGTCGTCGCCGCACCCGCGGCTCGCGGCGTTAGGAGAGGACGAAATGCCTCGCAGCCTCAAAAAGGGTCCGTTTGTCGACGACCATCTTCTTAAGAAGGTCGACGCACTCAACGAACTGAACGAAAAGAAGGTCATCAAGACCTGGTCACGTCGTTCCACGATCATCCCCGAGATGGTCGGTCACACGATGGCCGTTCACGATGGTCGCAAGCATGTCCCGGTGTATGTCACCGAGGCCATGGTGGGCCACAAGCTTGGTGAGTTCGCGCCGACGCGAACCTTCCGGTTCCATGCTGGTCAAGAGAAGAAGGGACGCCGCTGATGGCCTTCGGTGCGAAGACCAATGAGCGTCCCGGCGTCCGCGCCGAGGTTAAGTACGTCCGTTCATCGGCGTATAAGGCCCGTGAGATTCTCAATCTCATCCGCGGACTCCCGGTAGCGCGAGCACTTGAGGTGCTCGAACTTGCTGAACGCGACATCGCTCGCGTCGTTCTGAAGTGTCTCGAGTCGGCTATCGCCAACGCCGAGCACAACAACCAAATTCCTGCTGACGAATTGTTTGTTTCCGCATGCTTCGCCGACGAAGGCCCGACGCTTAAGCGTTGGCGTCCCCGTGCTCGTGGCCGTGCGACGCGTATCCGTA
Source organism: Bifidobacterium breve (assembly GCA_945862505.1). Taxonomy (GTDB): domain Bacteria; phylum Actinomycetota; class Acidimicrobiia; order Acidimicrobiales; family Acidimicrobilacustridaceae; genus Acidimicrobilacustris. The sequence goes on from CAMAYJ010000015.1 coordinate 6,087, forward strand.
AGCGCACCTGTCACATCACGATCATCGTGAGCCGTCTGGCTGCCGACGATCTTGAGAAGTTGCGTGAACGTGAAGCCGCAAGCGGTCGCGCCTCTGGTGGACGCGCTGCTGCTGACGCTCGCCGCGAACGCGTTGCCCGCAGCCGTCAGGCCAAGGCCGAGCGCAAGGTTGAAGAAGAGAACGATCATGCGGAAACCGACGATGAGGTTGTTGCTGAAGCAGTGACCGACGAAGCCGTCAAGACCGACGGGAAGGAAGACTGATGGGTCAGAAGGTCAACCCTTACGGGTTCCGCCTCGGCGTGACCACCGACTGGAAGTCGCGTTGGTTTGCCGATCGTCGCGAGTATTCCGACAATCTCATTCAGGATTGGCAGATCCGCGACTATCTCATGACGCAGTTGCCGCACGCGGCAATCAGCCGTGTTGAGATCGAGCGCACTCGCGATCGTCTTCGTGTCGACGTGCACACCGCTCGTCCAGGCATCGTCATCGGTCGTCGTGGTGCAGAAGCCGATCGCCTTCGTGCCGGTCTCACCAAGATCTCCGGTAACAACAAGGTGCAGCTCAACATCCAAGAAATCAAGCAGCCTGAACTCGACGCTGCGCTTATTGCGCAGGGTGTTGCCGATCAGCTTGCTGGTCGTGTTGCATTCCGTCGTGCCATGAAGCGCGCAGTGCAGAACGCACAGAAGGCTGGCGTTCTCGGCATTCGTGTTCAGTGCGCAGGTCGTCTTGGCGGCGCTGAAATGTCACGGACCGAGTGGTACCGCGAAGGTCGTGTGCCGTTGCACACGCTTCGTGCCGATATCGATTACGGCTTCCGAGAAGCAAAGACCACCTACGGCCGCATTGGCGTGAAGGTCTGGCTCTACAAGGGCGACATCCTTCCTTACAAGAGCGTTCTCGATGACAAGGCCACCCGCGAAGCGGCAATGGCTGTTGGCGAAACCTCAGGAGACGCTCGTCCCCGCAAGGTTGTGTCTTCAGCAGCTGGTCGTAAGCGCGATGCCGATTCCGAAATCATCGAAGATCTCGAAGCAACACCGCTGGTGAAGGAAGCCGATCCCGAACTCGAGCGACTGCTTGCCGAGGAAGAGGAAATCGAGCGTTCAACTCGTCAGCATCACGAGACCCCGCACTTCCGTCCCGGGGATGGTGACTGATTATGTTGATGCCAAAGAAGGTAAAGCACCGCAAGCAACAGCGCGGTCGCATGAAGGGCCAGTCAAAGGGTGGAACCGAAGTCACGTTTGGTGATTACGGCATCCAGGCACTTGAGCCGGGTTGGATCACCGCCCGTCAGATCGAAGCCGCCCGTATCGCGATGACCCGTCATATCAAGCGTGGCGGAAAGGTCTGGATCAACGTGTTTCCGGACAAGCCCGTTACCCAAAAGCCGGCGGAAACCCGCATGGGTTCTGGCAAGGGCAATCCTGAACGCTGGGTTGCTGTTGTGAAGCCGGGCCGCGTCATGTTCGAACTTTCCTACAACGACCCAGAGATTGCCCGCGAGGCAATCGACCGGGCCATCCAGAAGCTGCCGATCAAGGCCCGCTTCGTTGCCCGTGAGGAGGGCTTCTGATGGCAAAGACCAAAGAATCACTCCGTGACATCAGCGACGGCGAACTGCTCGACAAGCTGGCGTCTTCGAAGGAAGAACTTTTCAACCTTCGTTTCCAGCACGTCACTGGTCAGCTCGATAACACCGCTCGTCTGGGCGTTGTTCGCAAGCAGGTTGCACAGCTCAATACCGAGTTGCGCAGTCGCGAAATTGCGGCAGCCGAAGCGCTGCCGAAGAACGAGGAGAACGCCTGATGGCTGAGGAAACCACGGCCACCGAGCGCGCCAATCCGCGCAAAATCCGAGAGGGCATGGTCGTTTCTACTTCCATGGACAAAACCGCAGTTGTCGCAGTGACAGACCGCGTGCGTCACCCTCGTTACAACAAGACCGTTCAGCGCACGAACAAGCTGTACGTCCACGACGAGAGCAACGATCTCAACGTGGGCGACAAGGTCCGTGTGCAGGAGACCCGTCCGCTTTCTAAGACAAAGCGCTGGCGTCTCCTTGATGTCCTGGAGCGTGCACGATGATCCAGCAGGAATCCCGACTTCGGGTTGCCGACAACAGCGGTGCAAAAGAAGTTCTTTGCATCAAGGTTCTTGGTGGCACGCGTCGCCGCTACGCCTCGATCGGTGACATCTTTGTCGCCACGGTCAAGGACGCCATTCCCGGCGCCGGCGTAAAGAAGGGTGACGTCGTCAAGTGCGTCGTCGTTCGCGTCAAGAAGGAAAAGCGTCGTCCCGACGGGTCGTACATCAAGTTCGATGAGAACGCTGCTGTGCTCATCACTGACAACCTGCTGCCTCGTGGCACGCGCATCTTCGGCCCAGTTGGCCGTGAACTGCGTGACAAGAAGTTCATGCGAATCGTTTCACTCGCCCCGGAGGTGTTGTGATGAAAATCCGCAAGGGCGATCGCGTCCAGGTGCTGTCCGGCAAGGACCGCGGCAAGACCGGTACCGTCACTCGATCCATTCCCGAAAAGGGAAAGGTCATCGTCGACGGTGTCAACATTGCCAAGAAGCATCAGAAGCCTGTCAGCCAGACCAACACCGGCGGCATCATCGACAAAGAAATGCCAATTCCGGCATCGAACGTCGCCATCGTGTGCAACTCATGCGGCAAGCCGACTCGTGTCGGTTATCGCTTCGAGCCCGATGGCACCAAGGTCCGGATTTGCCGCAAGTGTGAAGGAGACCTCGCATGAGCACCGCAATTGCGACCATTCCCCGACTGAAGACCCGCTACAACGACGAGATCCGTGGCCAACTTAAGGACACGCTCGAACTCGGCAACATCATGCAGGTCCCGCGGTTCGAGAAAATCGTGATCAACTCTGGCGTCGGCAAGGCCCTCGTCCAGTCATCGCTGATCGATGGCGCTGTACGCGACCTCGAACTGATTACTGGCCAGAAGGTCATTGTGACCAAGGCCAAGAAGTCCGTCGCTGCTTTCAAGCTGCGTGAGGGCAATGCCATTGGTGTGAAGGTCACACTTCGTGGCGATCGCATGTGGGAATTCTTCGATCGGCTCATCAGCCTGGCGATTCCCCGTATCCGCGATTTCCGTGGTTTGTCTCCGAAGTCCTTCGACGGACACGGCAACTACACCTTTGGTCTTCCCGAACAGCTCATGTTTCCGGAAATCGATTACGACAAGATCGACGCCCCCCGTGGCTTCGACATCACAATCGTGACCACTGCCAAGACCAATGCCGAGGGCAAAGCCCTGCTCGATGCTTTCGGCTTCCCGTTCAAGCGTGAGGGGCAGCAGTAATGGCCAAAAAGGCGCTCGTTAATAAGCAACGTCGCACCCCGAAGTTCAAGGTGCGGGCATATTCCCGTTGCCAGAAGTGTGGACGGCCACGTGCCGTGTACCGCAAGTTCCAGCTGTGTCGTATTTGCTTACGCGAACTCGGACACGCTGGCGAAATTCCTGGTCTCAAAAAGGCCAGCTGGTAGGGGAGGCGACGACATGACAATGACAGACCCCATCGCCGACATGCTCACCCGCATCCGCAACGCGAACACCGCGATGCACGATGAAGTGCGCATGCCCTCATCCAAGGTGAAAGAAGCACTCGCCAAACTCCTCCTTTCCGAGGGTTATATCGAGAGCTTCACCATCGCTGACGATCCGAACCGTCCCGGTTCAGTTCTCACCGTCACCATGAAGTATTCGCCCGAACGCAAGCGCGTCATCTCTGGTGTCAAGCGCGTGTCGAAGCCGGGCCTCCGCGTCTATATCAAGGCCGACAAGATCCCTCGGGTTCTCGGTGGCCTGGGAGTCGCTGTCCTGTCCACCAGTCAGGGTCTGATGACCGACCGTGAGGCGCGCAAGCGTCGCATGGGCGGCGAGATCCTGTGTTTCGTTTGGTAAGGGGCTGACATGTCACGAGTAGGACGCGCTCCTATCCCGGTGCCTGCTGGCGTTGAGGTTTCAATCGCTGGTCAGCACGTCACCGTGAAGGGTTCCAAAGGAACACTTGAACGCGACATTCCCGGCGAGATCACCATCCGTCAGGAAGGTGCAGTGCTCATCGTCGAACGTCCCAATGACGAACGTCAGAACCGTGCGCTGCATGGTCTTGTCCGTTCGCTAGTGAACAACATGGTCGTTGGTGTGAGCGAAGGCTTCATCAAGGAACTTGAAATCATTGGTGTCGGTTACCGCGCCACAGCCAAGGGCGACACTGCGATCGACCTTGCTCTTGGTTTCAGCCATCCCGTGAGCGTTGTTGCTCCGGCTGGCATCACTTTTGAGGTTCCTGTCCCAACGCAAATTTTCATCAAGGGAACCGATAAAGAAACTGTTGGCCAGGTGGCCGCAGACATCCGTGCAATCCGCAAGCCCGAGCCTTACAAGGGCAAGGGCGTCCGGTACAAGGGCGAGTATGTCGTCCGCAAAGCCGGCAAGGCAGGTAAGTAGGCATGAGCGACAAGGCACAGCAAAAGCGCGACGCGCGGATCCGCCGTCACCGTCGAGTTCGCAAGCAGGTGCGTGGCACCGCAACGCGTCCCCGCATGGCGGTCTACCGATCCAACCGTCATATCAATGCACAGATCATCGACGACATCAGCGGTCGCACAATTGTTGCTGCATCGTCCGTCGAGACCGGTGTCACCACTGGTGGCACCAGCAACATCGCCGCCGCAACCGCAGTGGGCAAGCTCCTCGCTGAGCGCGCCAAGGCTGCTGGCATCGACAAGGTCGTCTTCGATCGTGGTGGTTTCCTCTACCACGGTCGTGTCGCCGCAGTTGCCGATGCCGCCCGAGAAGCTGGACTGGAGTTCTGATGGCCCTCAACGCTGACGCTCTCGCACTTCGCGAGTCACGCGTGATCAACATCAACCGAGTTGCCAAGGTCGTCAAGGGCGGTCGTCGATTCTCGTTTACCGCTCTCGTGGTGATCGGGGACGGTGCCGGCCACGTCGGTCTCGGTTATGGCAAGGCCAAAGAAGTTCCGCTGGCCATTCAAAAGGGCACCGAAGAGGCTCGCAAGAACCTGTTCAAGGTGCCGTTGGCCGGATCAACCGTGACTCATCCCATCGTCGGACGGATGGGTGCCGGACGCGTGCTTATTCAGCCCGCTGCTCCTGGTACCGGTGTGATCGCTGGTGGTGCTGCACGCGCCATTCTTGAAGAAGCTGGTATCCACGACGTTCTGTGTAAGTCACTTGGTTCCTCGAACCACATCAACGTGGCTCGCGCAACTATCGCTGGCTTGCAGGGACTCAAGGATCCCAACGAGGTCGCTCGACTTCGTGGCCTTGCTCCTGAAGAGTTTGTTCCCAAGGGCATGCTCGAAGCATTCAAGCTTTCCGAGCGTGGCCCGCACGTCCCCAATGAGGTCGCGTGATGGCAGAACTTAAGGTCACTCAAATCAAGTCGTCGATCGGTACCAAGCCCAAGCACCGCGGAACGCTCCGTGCTCTTGGTCTTCGTGGCATTGGTAAGACCAACACCCTTCCCGACCGTCCTGAAATCCGCGGCATGATCGCTCGTGTCCCGCATCTCATTACTGTCGAAGAGGTCGAGCCCAGCTCGACCAGCAAGTGAGGACATCGTGAAGATTCATGATCTCAAGCCCGCTGAGGGCTCCAACCGTCGTCGCAAGCGCGTCGGCCGCGGTATTGGTGGCAAGGGCGGCAAGACCGCAGGCCGCGGTACCAAGGGCCAGAGCGCGCGCACGAGTATTCCCGCTCGTTTCGAGGGTGGTCAGAACCCGCTGCACATGCGTGTCCCGAAGCTTCGCGGTTTCAACAACCCCTTCCGCGTTGAATACCAAGCGATCAACCTCGACACCATCCACGAGTCAGGTCTCGACATTGTCGATCCGGTCTCGCTGCTGGGTAAGAGTCTCGTTGGTAAGGGCTCGCTCGTGAAGGTGCTTGGTCGTGGAGAACTTTCACGTCCCGTCACCGTGCGTGCGCATGCAGTCTCAAAGTCGGCCGAAGCGGCAATCACCGCAGCTGGCGGCACCGTTGAAATCATTCCTTTGCCATGGGGCGATCGTCGTCCTCCCGCAAAGGGAAATCAGTTCACAAACCGCTGACGATCGTTGAAGAGCTGCTGGCCTGATTGCCGGCGGTAGGAGTGACCCCGGTGCTCACCAACCTGAAGAACATCTTCAAGGTCCAGGACCTTCGTAACAAGGTTCTGTTCACGTTCCTCATGATCGCCCTGTATCGACTGGGCGCTCATCTTCCCGTTCCCGGAATCGACACCGCTGCGCTTAAGGAGTTGAAGTCGCAAGCCGACTCAGGCAGCGTGCTCGCGTTCTTGAAGTTGTTCTCCGGCGGTGGACTCACAAACTTCGCGATTTTTGCGCTCGGCATCATGCCGTACATCACTGCTTCGATCATCATGCAGATTCTCGGTGTTGTTATTCCGAAACTTGAGGAATGGCAGAACCAGGGTGCAGTCGGTCAGCGCAAAATTACTCAGTGGACCCGCTATGTAACGATGGGGATTGCGATTCTGCAGGCGACCGGTCTGGCCTATCTGTTCCATAACGGTGGTGGTGGACTTACTCAAGGCAACACTTCCGGTCTTGACCTCATCCCCGATTTCACTGTCGGGCGCGTCCTTCTCATTGTGTTAACGCTCACCACCGGCACCGCACTCCTCATGTGGATCGGCGAACTCATGACGCAACGAGGAATCGGTAACGGTATGTCGTTGCTCATTTTTGCGTCGGTTGTTTCTCTGCTGCCTAGTCAGATGGCCACTATCAAAGCCAATGGCGGCTGGGTTGCTGTTGGCATGGTGCTTCTTGGATACGGATTGATCACGGTGGCAATCGTCTATGTCGAACAGGGTCAGCGCCGCATCCCTGTGCAGTTCGCGAAACGCGTCGTTGGTCGTCGCCAGTACGGCGGCCAGAGCACCTATATCCCGCTCAAGGTCAACCAGTCGGGTGTTATCCCGATCATCTTCGCCAGTTCGGTCTTGTATCTCCCGCAGTTGCTGAGCTTTGTGCTTCCGACCGACGGATGGGGCAAAACCGTGCAGGACTGGGTGAACTCAAACCTGGTGAACCCGAGTGCTCCGATCCATTTGATCATCTTCGGTCTTTTGATCATTGGTTTCGCCTACTTCTATACAGCCATCACCTTCGATCCGGTGAAGCAGGCCGATCAACTTCGTAAGCAGGGTGGGTTCATCCCCGGCATTCGTCCCGGTCCCCAAACCGAGCGTTATCTGGCCAAGGTGCTTTCTCGCATCACACTTCCAGGAGCGCTCTTTATCGCAGCCATCGCTCTTATTCCTTCCTTCATCCTGACCTCGTATCTCCCCGGTACCCAGGTGTCGTTCACTGGTATCTCGATCCTTATCGCCGTGGGTGTTGCCCTTGAGACGATGAAGCAGATCGACAGCCAGCTGATGATGCGCAATTACGAAGGATTCCTGAAGTAATGACTGCTCGTCTGCTTATCTTCGGACGGCAGGGGGCGGGCAAGGGCACACAGTCCGAGCGGCTTTCGGCGCATTACAACGCCCCACATATCTCTACCGGAGACATGCTGCGTGCCGCTGTTGCTGCCGGCACTCCGCTTGGCATCGAGGCCAAGACAGTGATGGATGTCGGCGGTCTTGTATCTGACGAGATCATTCTCGGCGTCGTTGAAGAACGACTCGCCGAAGCCGATGTGCAGGCAAACGGTTTTCTTCTCGATGGTTTTCCGCGCACTGTTGTGCAAGCAGAAGGTATGTCCAAGTTCGCGGCCATCGATGTTGCAATCGATCTTGTTGTCGCTGAAAAGGTCGTGCTCGAGCGCATCTCCTCCCGCCGAGTGTGTTCGAAGTGCGGAGCCATCTACTCTGTCGCTGCACCGCCCTCCACGCAGTGGGTGTGTGACAAGTGTGGCGGCGATGTCGAACAGCGCGCTGATGACACGTCCGAATCAATCGCTAAGCGACTTGCGGCATACAACACAGAAACCCAACCAACGATTGACTTTTATGAAGCATCAGGTCTGTTGGTGAAGGTCGACGGAATCGGCTCGCCCGACGAGGTCTTCGCTCGTCTTCTGAGCGCGATCGATGCTCAACTTTCAAAGTAGAAGCGCCAAAGTCAACGATCATGAAAGCGCGATCGAAAGATGAACTGCGCCACATGCGAGCCGCTGGTCGCGTTGTTGCAGAGATGCACGAAAAAATTCGCGCCGCGATACGTCCTGGCGTGACGACTTCCGATCTCGATGTAATTGGCCGCAAAGTGATCGACAGCAGGGGAGCGACCTCCAACTTTCTCGGTTACCACGGCTTTCCAGCGGTAATCTGTGCGTCACCGAACGATGTGATCGTCCACGGCATCCCCGGCGCTGTCGTACTCAACGAAGGCGACATCATTTCGGTCGACTGCGGCGCGGTCGTCGAGGGTTGGCATGGCGACGCGGCGTTTACCGCTGGAGTGGGCGAGATTTCCGTGGAGGCCTCGAAACTGATTTCGGTGACCGAGGCTTCACTCGCTGCAGGTATTGCGGCGATGGTCGATGGCAACACCCTCGGTGATATTGGCGCGGCTGTGCAGGCCGTGGTCGAGGCGGCGGGCTACTCCGTGGTTCGTGACTATGTTGGCCACGGAATCGGCCGTCGGATGCACGAGGCCCCGGAGGTTCCCAACTACGGAGTGGCGGGCAAGGGCGGAAAGCTCAAGGCGGGCATGACTTTGGCGGTCGAACCTATGGTGACCATCGGCGACTGCGAAACGTTCCTGACCGAGGACGGTTGGACGGTTCTTTCCGCTGACGGATCTTGGGCCGCCCACGCCGAACACACGATCGCAATTGGCCCCAATGGGCCGGAAATTCTGACCCAGATCTAACGGCGTCGGGCCCTGGAAGTCCAGCATTTGGAGCCAGCGGGCCTGACCGGTAGGGTCTTCAGTCCGCCCTCGTCCGGGAACCCGCCTTTGCGCGGTCCTGAGCAGGGGTTTTCAGATCCATCACACAGGAGTCAGTGTCCTGGCTAAGCCCAAAGAAGACGCGATCGTTCTGGAAGGAACGGTCACCGAGCCGCTGCCGAACGCCATGTTCCGCGTCGAACTCGAAAACGGCCACAAAGTGTTGGCCCATATCTCTGGGAAAATGCGGATGCATTACATCCGAATTCTGCCCGGCGATCGCGTCCAAGTTGAGCTGACGCCGTACGACCTGACTCGTGGTCGGATCACCTACCGGTACAAGTAACACAAACAGAAACATCAGTAACAAAAACTGAACACAAGCGAGTGTCTGATCACAAGGATCAGGCCCATCGGAGGGGTTTGGCTTCGGCCGACAACTTCGCTCCGATGTTCCCGGCAGAGTCCGGGCGAAAGGAACAAACGCAGTGAAAGTACGCCCAAGCGTCAAGAAGATCTGTGAGAAGTGCAAAGTGATCCGCCGCCATGGTCGCGTGCAGGTCATTTGTGAGAACCCCCGTCACAAGCAACGGCAGGGCTGATCCATGGCACGTATCTCCGGTGTTGATATCCCGCGTGAAAAGCGCCTGGAAATCAGCCTTACCTACATCTACGGAATCGGTAACACGATCGCTAAGCAGATCTGTGAAGCCACCGAGATCAACCCAAGTACTCGAGTTCGCGACCTCACCGATGAAGAGGTCAACAAGATTCGTGGCTACATCGATGCAAGCCTGAAGGTTGAAGGCGATCTGCGTCGCGATGTCGATCAAGACATCCGCCGCAAGATGGAAATCGGTTGTTACCAGGGTCTGCGTCACCGCCGCGGTCTTCCCGTTCGCGGTCAGCGCACTCACACCAACGCACGTACTCGCAAGGGTCCCAAGAAGACCGTTGCCGGCAAGAAGAAGGTGGCGCGCTGATGGCAAAGCCAGCAAGTGGTGGCCGTCGGCCCCGCAAGAAAGAACGCAAGCACGTCACTCATGGCGTGGCTCACATCAAGAGCTCGTTCAACAACACCATCGTCAGCATCTCCGATCAGGACGGCAACATTCTTTCGTGGGCATCGGCCGGCAATGTCGGTTTCAAGGGCTCACGTAAGTCGACACCGTTCGCCGCGCAGATGGCTGCTGAGCAGTGTGCAAAGCGAGCGATGGAGCACGGAGTCCGCAAGGTCGATGTGCTTGTTAAAGGTCCAGGCTCGGGTCGTGAAACCGCGATCCGCAGCATTCAGAGCGCCGGCATCGAAGTAACGGGAATCAAGGACGTCACTCCTGTCCCGCATAACGGTTGTCGTCAGCCCAAGCGTCGGAGGGTCTGAACATGGCTCGCTATACCGGCCCTAAGGCACGCGTCTCGCGTCGTCTTGGCACCAACATCTTTGGAACGAAGGGCGAAACCGTCGCCCTTGAGAAGCGCCCCTACCCGCCGGGTGAGCACGGACGTACGCGTCGTCGTGGCAACCCCAGCGAGTACCTGCTCCAAATGCAGGAGAAGCAGAAGGCGCGCTTCACCTACGGGCTTTCCGAGAGGCAGTTCCGCAACCTCTACGAGGAAGCGAATCGCCGCGAGGGCGTGACCGGCGAGAACATGCTCCGGTTCCTTGAACTGCGTCTCGACAATGTTGTCTACCGCTCAGGTTGGGCAGCGACTCGTCCGCAGGCTCGTCAGTTTGTCGGTCACGGACACATCAATGTCAACGGCAAGCGCGTCGACATCCCGAGCTATCGGGTTCGCAAGGGCGACATCATCACCCTTCGCGACAAGACACGTGAGCTGGTCGTTATCCAGTGGAATCGCGAAGTTCTCGATCGCACGCCTCCGGCGTGGCTCGAGTCTGGAGACGGTGGCTTTAGCACCACTGTTCTTGCGGTTCCCCTCCGCGATCAGATCGACGTGCCGGTGCGCGAGCAGCTCATCGTCGAGCTCTATTCCAAGTAAGAGTCCCGGGGCGGGACCATCCCGACCCTGTGCAAGTTCACGAAATCGAACGTACGGATCCGAGGTAGGAACACATGCTGGTTATGCAGCGACCGAAGGTTGAAGCGCTTGACGACGCCGATGGCGATCGTCAATTGTTTGCAGTGGGACCGCTCGAGCCTGGCTTTGGCCACACGCTTGGCAACTCATTGCGTCGCACCCTTCTCTCATCAATCCCCGGCGCAGCCGTCACTCAGGTGCGGTTCGACGAGGCTCTCCATGAATTCGACACCATCAAGGGTGTTACCGAAGACGTCACCGACGTCATTTTGAACCTCAAGGACCTCGTCCTTCGGGTGCACAGTGACGAAGCCGTGACGCTTCGCATCGACGTCAAGGGTCCGGCCGAGGTCACCGCAGGTGACATCGTGACGACTTCCGACGTCGAGATTCTCAACCCTGAACTTCATATCGCCACCATCAACGAGTCAGGTCGACTTGCCGTCGACGTGACCGTTGAAAAGGGTCGTGGCTATGTGTCGGCCGAGCGGAACAAGTCGACCAACACCATTGGTGTGATCCCGGTTGACTCGATCTTCTCGCCGGTGCGTCGCGTGACGTTCGTTGTGGAACCGACTCGCGTTGAGCAGTCGACGGAGTTCGATCGTTTGGTTCTCGACATCGAGACCGACGGCACGATTACCGCTCGTGAGGCGCTTGCCTCTGCTGGTTCAACACTTCAGGCACTGGTCACACTGGTTGCCGAAATGAGCGACGAACCTCAGGGTCTCGAACTCGGTGAAGTCAGCATTACCCATGCCGGCTCACCCGATCTCGACCTCCTCATCGAGGATCTCGATCTTTCCGAGCGTCCCCGTAACTGCCTCAAGCGTGCCCAGGTCAACACCGTTGGTGAACTTCTCCTCAAGTCAGAGGACGATCTTCTTGCGGTGACGAACTTCGGTCAGAAGTCGCTTGACGAGGTCATTCTGAAACTTGACGAGCGCGGTTTGTCGCTCAAGAACCGGGACTGATCCACCATGCCAGGAACTCCACGCAAGTCGAAGCGATTTGGCGGTAGCGCCTCTCACCAACGTCTCATGATGGCCAATCTCGCAGCATCGTTGTTTGCTGCCGAGGGGATTGTCACCACCGAGGCGAAGGCCAAGGCACTTCGTCCGATCGCAGAAAAGCTCATCACGAAGGCCAAGAAGGGTGGCGTTCATCGCCATCGTCAGGTCGTGTCGTTCATGGGCGATAAGGAAATGGCTTCCAAGCTGTTCTCCGACATCGCACCGCGTTATGAAGGACGCCCCGGTGGCTACACACGCATCCTCAAGCTCGGCCCGCGCCAAGGCGACAATGCGTCGATGGCTCGTATCGAACTCGTCTGAATCGTCTTCGTCCGGATCGGACTGTTATGAATGTGTTCTCGACCGACCCACTGTGGTCGGTCGGTTCGCGTCTGGACGCAGAACGCGCAGTTGTTGACGTTCCCGCGCCAGCCGCAGGATTCACAAGATTGCGCATGACCATCGCCTACGACGGTTCGAAGTTTCGGGGCATGGCGGAAAACGATGGCGTCGAATCCGTGGCGCGCACAATTCGCACGGAAATTGAACGCTGCGTCGGACACCCAGTTGTGTTGTCGATTGCTGGTCGCACCGATGCAGGAGTGCACGCGTGGGGACAAGTTATTTCGTTCGACGTCGATTCCGATCTCGTCGCTTCTGGAAAAGGTTCGCCGGCTCGTTTAGCTCGCGCGATTAATCAGCAGTCAGTCCCGTCGATTGTTGTTCGCGACGCGGAACTCGCGGCCGCCGATTTCGATGCCCGTTTCTCTGCGATGACACGCTCGTATCGCTACACCATCGTGAATCGGCCAGTTCCTGATCCATTTTTGGCCGCCACCTCCTGGTGGGTTCCGCAAGATCTCGACCTTCATTCGCTGCAGTTGGGCTGTGACGCCCTCTATGGACTTCATAATTTTTCAAGCTTTTGTCGCCGGCCCAAGCCCAATCCGGTGACCGGATTCGAACCCTCGCTCATGCGCCGGGTCCGAGAGGCCAGATGGCATGAGGCGGGTGATGGCATTCTGCGATTCGATGTCACCGCCTCCTCCTATTGCCACCAAATGGTCCGATCCATTGTGGGCACGCTGATCGAAATGGGCCGGGGCCTTCGCCGACCCGGGGAAATGGCCGGAATCATCCGGTCCGAGGACCGATCGCGGGCCGGGGGAGTGGCCCCGCCGCAGGGGCTTTGTCTCTGGGAAGTCGGGTACTGAAATCGGCGAGTTGCCTCAGTTCAAGGGCTCCCCGTAGGCTCTCTCCTCCGCTCCGGTGCGCAGTTCATCTGCCGACGCTGGGGCTTTCGTTCGAAAGCCACCTTCGGGTGGACCCAAGCAGAAGGGCTGCGCCGTGCGCACCTACACCCCAAAGGTCAGTGAGATTCAGCGCTCGTGGTACGTGGTCGATGCCGAAGGCATGGTCCTCGGTCGACTCGCTACCGAAGTTGCAACCATTCTTCGTGGCAAGCACAAGCCCACGTACACCCCGCACATCGATACCGGCGATCACGTCATCGTGATTAACGCTGACAAGGTTGTGTTGACCTCGAACAAGGGCGACAAACTCTTCGTGCATCGTCACTCCGGTTACCCGGGCGGTCTGCGCACAAAGTCCTACGGTCAGTTGATCGCCGAAAAGCCCGACGAAGCAGTTCGTCGTGCGGTGCGCGGCATGATCCCGAAGAACCGTCTTGGTCGTCAGATGATCAAGAAGCTCAAGGTGTATGCCGGTCCCGTGCACAATCACACCGCACAGGATCCGCAGACCATCGAATTCGCCCACGCCAAGGCTCGCTGAGCGGCAAGGAACAGACAATGTCGAACCCCCTCGTTCAGTCAACCGGTCGCCGTAAGCGTGCAGTTGCACGCGTCATGCTTCGTCCCGGCTCAGGCACCATTACTGTGAACAAGCGTCCGGTCGCTGACTACTTCCCGTCCGAAACGCATCGCATGATCCTCACCGAACCGCTTCGTCTCACAAGCACCGACGAGGTCTACGACATCGTGTGCAACATTGACGGTGGCGGAGTTTCGGGACAAGCCGGCGCACTTCGTCATGGCATTGCCCGAGCGCTTATCGAACTCGATCCCGAACTGCGTGGCGAGCTCAAGAAGGCCGGCTTCCTTACTCGCGATGATCGTAAGAAGGAATCCAAGAAGTACGGCCTCAAGAAGGCTCGTAAGGCTCCGCAGTACTCGAAGCGCTGAGTCAATCGTTCTCGCTTTTGTCGGCGAGTTCGTTTGCCCCTAACTCATGACCCTCCGATTCGGAACCGACGGCGTTCGCGGCCCCGCATCTGAGTTCACTGACGCGCTTGTTGTCGCGTTAGGGCAGGCAGCTGCGCAGGTTCTTGGAACGTCTGCATTCGTCATCGGTCGCGATACCCGTGAATCGGGAGAGCGTCTTGAACGCGCGCTTGGAACTGGATTGATCCTTGGTGGCGCGCAACCGTTGAGCCTGGGAGTTGTTCCAACGCCAGCGGTCGCGTGGGTCTGCGCACAACGTGGCGTTCCTGGAGCGGTGATCTCTGCATCGCATAACCCGTGGTCGGATAACGGCATCAAGTTCTTTGCTGCTGGCGGCCGCAAGTTGTCTGACGAACTTGAAGCTGAGCTCGAAAATGCGCTCGACGCGGTGATTGTTGCGGGTGTCGAGTTCGAACTCTCACTCGATAGCAACACCAATACGGGCGCCGTCGCCGAATGGTGCGACGCAGTGGCATCGTCGGTTGTTGCCGTGACTCCGATGCGTATCGTGATCGACTGTGCGAACGGTGCGGCGTCATCTGTTGCACCTGAAATCTTTCGTGGTCTCGGCCTCGAGGTTGACGTACTGCACTCGCAGCCCGATGGCCGAAACATCAACGATGCCTGTGGGTCGACGCATCCGGAAGACCTGCAGCGGGCGGTAGTTGCAAGCGGAGCTGCACTCGGGCTGGCTTTCGACGGTGACGCCGACCGCCTTCTGGCAGTCGATGAACGCGGCGAACTCGTCGACGGCGATCAACTGATTGCTCTGTTCGCTCGCGATCTTCACGATCGTGGCGAGCTCGCGGGTAATCGCGTTGTTGTCACGGTGATGTCGAACCTTGGTTTTCGTTTAGCGATGGACGAGCAGGGCATTGAAGTTGTCGAGACGCCGGTTGGCGATCGTCATGTTCTTGAGGCGCTTGCTCGCACTTCAAGTTCGCTCGGTGGTGAACAGTCCGGCCACATCGTCTTTGCCGATCGGGCAACCACGGGAGACGGTGTTCTTTCCGGTGTGCAGTTGGTCGACCTTGTTGGTCGCACCCAAACCCCACTATCGGTCTTGGCTGCAGAGGTCATGGATCGACTCCCTCAGGTATTGCGCAATGTCCGCCTCGAACATCGTCGTGACGACATCGCTGAAGCCATTGCCGGTGAGATCGCTGCGGTCGAACAATCGTTGGGGGCTCGGGGTCGTGTGTTGATCCGACTCAGCGGGACCGAACCCCTTGTGCGGGTCATGGTGGAAGCACCCACTTTGGCGCAGGCCGAGGACGCAGCCGACAACCTCGCTGCAGCCGTGATCCAGGCCTGCTCGGCCTAGGCTGGCCCTCTCATGTGCGGAATTATCGCCGTCGTTCGTCGACCGTCGCTCCGTCAGCCTCCTGGCTCGGCTGAAGTTTGTGACCGCCTCGAAGCGGCATCACAACTGCTGGCCGGTGTTCTTTCTTCGAAGACCGTTTTCGTCGCTCCCGTTGCCGATGCGGCGACTGAGGTTGCCGATGCCGATCGCCTGCTTCGGGGTGTGGCTGGCGTCCGAGCATTGCTTGAGGTTTCCGGTCTTCGAATCGCCACGACCAACCTGGTCGATGGGCTTGCGCGTCAGATCGCGGAACTCGAGCGTCATCTCGATTCCGATGCTCAGGGCGCGCATGCTCTTGCGGGTCGTGAGCTCGAACGGCTGAATGCTGCTGTCGTCGCTTTGAAAGACGCCGTGTGGGCGGTGCAGCGTGATCGTCTTCGCGCCGCCGATGGCGTCACTGGCCTTCTCGATGGCGTTGGACCTGTTGGCGAGGCGTTTAGCCCCGCGGCAGTCGCGGTGGCGCTTTCGATACATCAAGCACTTTCTGCACTTGATCGTCTCGAAGTCCGTGGACGAGATAGCGCTGGACTTCACCTTTTGGTTCGCAATCATGGCCTCGACCTTTCCTCGCCTGCGCTCAGCGCTGTCGTTGCTGACCGAGCTACCGATCCACTGTTCGGATCAATGGCCGTGCGCACGCCCGCCGGTCATCTGAGTTTTGTTTATAAAGCAGCGGCCGAGATCGGTGAACTCGGCGACAACACCCGAGCGCTTCGCGCTGCGATCGTTTCGGACCCGCTGCTTCGCCATGCGCTTGATTCTCCAGATGTCGAAGCAGTTGTCCTCGGCCATACTCGCTGGGCCAGCGTTGGCATTATCAGTCAGCCCAACGCACATCCGCTCAACTCTGAAGAGACCGATGAGGTGGGCGGCGCCTACGTCACCGCAGTACTCAATGGCGACGTCGACAACTTCGCCGATCTCAAAGCAGCCCAGTCGTTGCACATTGCCGACGAAATCACGACCGATGCGAAAGTCATCCCGACCCTTACGTCGCGAGCGATGGCGGATGGCACCGGTGTGCTTGATGCATTCCGTTCAACGGCGAATGAACTGGAAGGTTCGGTCGCGATCGCGGCAAGCGCTGCTGATGCTGCCGATTCATTGTTGCTTGCGCTTCGTGGAAGCGGACAAGCGTTGTACATCGGTCTCGCAGAGGATTCATTCATTGTTGCGAGCGAGCCCTATGGGGTTGTTGAAGAAACAGCTACCTACCTTCGACTCGATGGCGATATTCCTGTTGATCTAACTAATCCGGCCAGCAGCGGTCAGGTAGTTCGGTTGGCCGGCGCACAGGCAGGCGATCGCGAAGGTATCGAACGCTGGGCCTACGACGGCACGGTGATTCCTGTTGCCGCCGACGATCTCGCCGATGCGCAGATCACTACTCGCGATATCGATCGTGGCGACTCACCGCATTTCCTTCTGAAGGAAATCGGAGAAGCACCCGCTTCGTTCCGCAAGACATTGCGCGGCAAGTTGGTGGAACTCGATGGGCATTCCGACGTGCTTCTTGGCGACGAAGTGCTGTCACCCGAACTTCGTGCGGCATTGGCCGACGGGTCCATCACGCGAATCCTCGCGATTGGGCAGGGCACGGCAGCCGTAGCGGCCCGGGCGCTCCTTGAAGGCCTTTCCGCCTTTGCACCGACTTCTCCGGTGAAAGTGGAAGCGATTCTTGCAACCGAACTCAGCGGTTTTCACCTCGCCGACTCCATGGTCGACACATTGGTCGTTGCCGTGAGCCAGTCGGGAACAACCACCGACACCAATAGAACCGTTGACTTAGTCCGTGCCCGTGGGGCGCATGTCGTCGCAATCGTGAACCGTCGCAATAGCGATCTCACTGACCGCGCTGATGGCGTTCTCTATACCTCTGACGGGCGCGACGTTGAAATGAGCGTCGCTTCAACGAAGGCGTTCTACGCGCAGATCGCAGCTTGTTTCCTTCTCGCCGCTGCACTCGCCGATGCGATCGGCGTTTCATCGCCGGAACGCACTGCAGTCCTTGATGGACTTCGGCAGATTCCCGACGCGATGGAGCGCACGTTCGCGTTGCGTGATGACATCGAGGCTGCAGCGCAACGCGTCGCGCCTTCACGTCGCTATTGGGCAATCGTTGGCAATGGGGCCAACCGCATTGCCGCCGAGGAAGTTCGCATCAAACTTTCTGAGCTTTGCTACAAAGCCATCGCGTGCGATGGAACGGAAGACAAGAAGCACATTGATCTTTCGTCCGAGCCAATGATCTTGGTCTGTGCGGCAGGTCTCCAGGGTTCCACCGCAGATGATGTTGCGAAGGAAGTCGCGATCTATCGGGCCCATAAGGCCGCGCCGGTGGTGATCGCCACACAAGGCGAAGAGCGCTTCTCGGCTGCACTCCAAGTTATTGCTGTACCCGAGGTGCATCCGCGACTCGCCTTCATTCTTTCCGCGATGGTCGGTCACCTCTTTGGGTATGAAGCCGCACTTGCCATTGATGCACAAGCCCGGCCGCTCCGAGAGGCGCGCGCTGCCATCGATTCAGCGGTTGCCGAGGGTCTTCCCGGGGATGGCGAGTCGTTACTCGAAGGTGTTCGGCCACTTCTCAACGTGCTCGCCTCGCGCTATTTCGATGGACTTCGTAACGGGGAGTACAACGGTCACCTCGAAGCGAGTTCCGCAGTGCGCCTGGCCACCGTGTGGCGTTTCGCCCTTGGCTCTGTGCCGTTGGAGTCCTACCAAGTTGAATACGGCAAGGTCGGCACGCCGGCAGTGGTCCTCGAGGATTTAGTTGCTGCGCTTACGGTAGCGATCGATGAACTTACCCGCCCTGTTGACGCGATTAAGCACCAGGCCAAGACGGTCACTGTCGGCATCTCTCGAAGCGACGAGACACTCATGCAGGTGCCGTTGGTCAAAGAGGTACTCAGCACCGGCGTTTCGCGCGACCGCCTCACCTATTCGACATTGCGCACGCTTTCAGCACTCGAACCTCTCGTCGACGAAGTCCTTGGGTATACCCGTTATGCAATTGAGGGTCATGTCGACCCGGCTGGTCGCGATGAAGCCCGTATCGTCATCGTCGATCGGGGTGGACTTGCCCGCGATCTTCAAAGCCGGACCACCGACGACCCGCAACTTCGGGGTACGAAGCGACTTGTTGCGGTTGAACACACCGTGTTGGTTGCGAAAGGTCGTAACGACGGGCGAACCGTGGTCATCGTCCCCGAAATCAAGGACGGAGAAACCACCGGACTGTCGTTGCTGCACGTTCGTGTGCGTGACGACCTCGCGCTCCCTGCATTGCGATCGGTCTTGCAGGGTTATCGAAATCGTTATGCGGCCATCAAGCATGCGGTAACCGAAACCGAACCGATCTTCCGCGACGATCTACTGACCGATGTTCCTGTCATTGAGTTGATGACCGAACCGGTGAACTTGCTGGCCGAACACTGGCGCTCATGATC
This sequence comes from Bifidobacterium breve, assembly GCA_945862505.1. Taxonomy (GTDB): domain Bacteria; phylum Actinomycetota; class Acidimicrobiia; order Acidimicrobiales; family Acidimicrobilacustridaceae; genus Acidimicrobilacustris. Next base: position 25,107 of record CAMAYJ010000015.1, read on the forward strand.
CTGGGTATCGGAAACGATCTCGTTGATCTTGATCGCTTCCGTCGTGTGCTTGAACGCCGACCGGGACTTCTTAAAAAACTGTTCACTGAGGCCGAGCGAGAGTACGCACTTCGTCGTTCTGACCCAACAGAACGCTTTGCCGTTCGATTCGCCGCGAAAGAAGCCGTCCTGAAGGCGATGGGTGTTGGGATTGGCGCCGCCGACTGGCACGAGATCGAAGTACTTCGTGATGAAGATGGAAGACCTTCACTTTCGTTAACGGGACGCGCCGCCGCATTGGCCGCACAGCAGGGGGTCGAGGGTTGGCGGCTCACGCTCAGCCACTCGGAGATCGTCGCGCAGGCTGTCGTTGTTGCCCTTGGTGCAGAGAATGCTTCGCCAATGCTTGGTCCTATAGGCGTGCAGGCGTTGCCCTCTCCCGATGCGATCGATGGCGGGGGACTTGTGCCCATCGTGACCCCGGAAGAAATGAATGCGATCGATCGCGCCGCTCCAGAACCGGTTGAGGAACTCATCAACCGAGCTGGTGGAGCGGTCGCTCGAGCAGCGATCGAATTGCTCGGCGGCGCCTATGGACGGCGCGTCGTTGTACTCGTAGGTAAGGGCAATAACGGTAACGATGGTCGCAATGCCGCAGCGCGACTCAAAGCACAAGGTGTGCACGTCACAGTTTGTGATGTTGAAGACGCCCCCGAGGTTCTTCCCGATTGCGATCTCGTGATCGACGCGGCGTTTGGTACGGGCTTTCGAGGCGAGTGGGACGCGCCCGTTCCGCCCCCGGGGTGCCGTGTTCTTGCCGTCGACATCCCATCAGGAATCAACGGTCTTAATGGTTCGTGCGCTGGCGGTGTGCTCGAGGCCGATGCAACGGTCACATTCGCTGCACTGAAACCGGGCAATGTGTTTGGCGATGGTCTTGTGTGCAGCGGCGAACTCACTGTTGCTGATATCGGACTCGACACGCGCACAGCGCGATCGCACCTCGTGGGTGCTGCCGCAGTCGCGTCGTGGATTCCCGAGCCCGCAAGCGATGCTCACAAATGGCAACGCGCTGTTTGGGTTGTCGCTGGTAGCCCGGGGATGGGGGGTGCAGCAGCGTTGTGTTCGGGCGCTGCAGCACGAACTGGCGCGGGCTATGTGAGGGTCTCGACTCCCGGCGGCGCAGCAACTGATCTTCCGGTTGAAATCGTGCGCACCGACCTTCCATCAGAGACATGGGCTGGCGAAGTCATTGCTGACCTCGCAAGATTTGATGCACTTGTCATCGGTAATGGTCTCGGTATCGCTGATGCGACGAAGGAACAGATCCGTCAGATCGTTGCTGCGGCAACTGGTCGGGGAGTACCGATCGTTGTTGATGCCGACGGTCTCACTGCACTTGGTACTGAGGTGTCGCGTTTTGTTTCTGACACCACCGTGCTTACGCCGCACGACGGTGAATTCGCGCGGCTTATGGGTCATGCTCCGGGAGACGATCGCATTGCTGATGCCCGCGCGCTCGCGGCCGAAAGTGGCGCGGTTGTGCTGCTCAAGGGGAGGTCAACGGTGGTTGCAGCTCCGGATGGCGATGTGCTTGTCTCGATTGCTGGTGATCAACGGTTGGCGACCGCCGGAACGGGTGACGTCCTGGCCGGAATAATCGGTGCATTTCTTGCGTGTGGGGTTGAACCCCTTCGTGCCGCGGCCGGTGGCGCATTCCTCCATGGCCGGGCCGGAGCCCTAGGCTGGCGCCGTGGACTGGTAGCGGGCGATGTCATCGCTCATCTTCCAGCCGTGCTCGACAAATTGACCTTTCTGCGGCCTTAGCGGCGCGGATCTTGGAGGAACGATGCTGCGAGAACTGCCTGTTCGTGAGGTCATGGTCAGCGATGTCCTGACCTTTGCCCCGGGGGACAACGTGATGGACGCGATGCGGACCATGCTCGTGCGTGATGTCGACGGTGCCCCCGTCGTCGATGCCGACGGATCCATCGTTGGCTTGCTTTCCACCGCTGATTTCATCGTTGAGGAAGCACGAGTCCACCTCCCGACCGTTATCACATTGCTTGGTGCCTATATCGAGTTGCCTTCGTCGAAGAAGAAGTTCGATCACGATGTTGAAAAGGCACTCGGCTCGACCGTTGGCGAAGTTATGGGCGACGCGGCACCGACACTTGCTCCTGACGACACGGTTGAATACGCGGCAACGATCATGCATGAGCAAGGCGCTGATCGCCTGCCAGTTCTTGACGAGTCCGGAACGATTATCGGCATCGTCGCTCGCGGCGACATCGTTCGCGCCATTGTGAACGAACAGGACGCGGGCAAGTAGCACGATGCGTGCTGCGCGCGTCGAGGTCGACCTCGGAGCCGTCGCCCACAACGTGGGTGTTCTGCGCACATTGGTCGCGCCGTCATTGGTGTGCGCTGTCGTAAAGGCCGATGGATATGGTCATGGGGCAATTGCGGTGAGCGAAGCCGCACTCGATGCCGGTGCTGACTGGCTCGCCGTTGCGCTCATTGAAGAAGCTGCGGTATTGCGCAAGGCGGGTATCACCGCTCCAATTCTTCTTCTTTCACAACCGCGCCTCGCCGATCTCTCGGCTGTCGTGCGTTACGACCTACGCGTTTGCATCATCTCTTTCGAAGCAGTTGAACTTCTTGCCGACGCGGCTCGCGCCCAAAACAAAATTGTGCCGGTGCATATCAAGGTTGATACGGGAATGAACCGAATTGGAGTGGCTCCTGCCGACGTGCTTGCGCTAGCTCTTGAGGTGGCGAAGCGCCCGGAACTTGAGCTCGAAGGTTTGTTCACTCATTGTGCCGTCGCCGATGAACCAGATAATCCATTTACGAACGAACAACTCGATCGCTATGAATCGGTGCTCGCCGAACTTGATGCCGCTGGCCTCGTTCCGAAAATTCGCCATTCAGCAAATTCGGCAACAGCGATCGCCCACCCTCGTGGCCGCTACGACCTAGTTCGTGTTGGCATCGCGGTGTATGGCATCGCTCCGATACCTGATTTGCCCGGCACCCCAGACCTTCAGCCAGCGCTCTCCTTGCGTGCTGAAGTTTCAATGGTGAAGCGCGTCTCTGCTGGTGAAGGCATTTCCTATGGACTGCGTCATCGCTTTGAAACCGACAGCACCGTTGCCACCGTTCCGATTGGTTACGCCGACGGTGTGCCGCGTCGGCTTGGACTCAATGGTGGCGAGATACTCATCGGTGGTCGTCGACGACCAATCGTCGGTGTGGTGACGATGGATCAGCTCATGGTTGACTGCGGTGACGATCTCATAGAGCTCGGCGACGAAGTTGTACTGATCGGTACCCAAGGCAAAGAAACGATCACTGCTGAGGAAGTCGCTGGCCACCTCGACACGATCGCTTATGAAGTCATCTGCGGGATTGGTCCGCGAGTTCCTCGCTATTACATCTGAAGGCATTTACTTGCGTCAGATTGCGACGCGGCTTGGGTTGGCGCCCGTTACCGACTTCATTTGTGCCACCAATGCAAGGAACTGTGCCTCGGTGCCGGTAGGTGGATCGAGGTAGTACTGCCAGTTCGCCGTCTCGGGCATAAAGGCCTTGCCCTCGATCGTGAGATCGTAGATCCCAAGATCCTTCACGCTCGTGGCTGCGTCGCCAGCAAGTGCCCTGAGGAAAACAAACGTCCCGTATTTCGGGGTTGTCAAGGTTTTTGCGACCTCAGCATTCGTCGAAGGGTTGCCCGTCAGATTGAAGCGAGTGCGCGAATAGGACTGGACGACGTTCATGAATGCCGTTGCGATGGGGCTGATATCGAAACGGTCGGCGAAGGCTGAGAGGAGGTTGCCGAAAGGATCGATATAGGCGACGGCATTTGTGGCTTGGGGTGTTCGAGCGACGAGGTCGCTCAGAAGCGTCTGAAGTGCAGAATCAGGACGGCGGAAATCAGCAAGGCGGAGGGTAAATGCGTGTGGAGAGGCTTCAACTAGCGCTTGACGAATGGGCGAAGTCGGAGGAAGTGTCCCCGGGTCGATCATTTCGATTGGTTCGAGCCCTGGGAACTTTCGGTTGGCCGCCACAACTGCTCGGCTCTCATCGAAGACAGTGGTGCAGTCATCGGCAGTCGGCTTCGTGAGTGAAGTGGACACGAATGCTGGTCCCGATGAAGCGCCGACCTGAGCACGAACTCCGTCGATTGCGTAGTAGGTGAAGGATTTCTGCGCCTGTGCGCGTAGGTCCGGGGGCAAGTCTGGGTAGGTGCAATCGAATGTGTAATTAATTCCCGACGGATCGTCGAATGCAACGACGCCGACGTTGAATCCGGCGGCGAGGAGTGAGCCTGCGCACTGTGCGCATGGGTCTAGAGAAGTGACCACCGTCAATTCGGACGGCTTTGGCAAACCGAGCGCCGACGCATTCTCGTAGTACCACGACACCAATTGTCGTTCGCCGTGGTTTGTGGGATCAAAGAGAAACGAGGTTCCACTGAGACCAGACTGCCCGTTAGGCAGGGATTTGATCACAGTGTTGTGCCCTTCATGAATAATTCGTCCTGATGCGTTGTCGATGATCGCGCCGCCAACGCCAAACGAACCCTCGGCGAGAGCCTGACGTGCCTGTGCGAGCACGACCACGCCGGCGGATTCGGCGGTTGTCAGGATCCCATTATCTGCCCTTGATCGATTTGAATTGTTGGTGCTCGAGCAGGCGACGAGAGATCCAAAAGTCACCGTTGCACCTGCCGCACCAAGAAATCCAAGAACCGCCCGTCGACTTACGAGGTGACTCCCGCCGCTTTGTTCGTCCACCTTTCAAACCCTAGTCGGGAACGTCTGAGGGTCATTGGCCTGCGTCAACTGGTGATAGTCGGCCACAACCCTTAAGCATCGGTAGCCTCGGGGCGTGATCTTTGCCCGCACAACCTCGGCGACGCAGACGAAAGAACTCGCTGCTGCTCTTGCAGAACTGGCGCGTCCGGGAGATCTGTTGCTTCTGGCTGGTGATCTCGGCGCGGGCAAGACCGCATTCACCCAAGGATTTGGCGCTGCCCTTGGTATCGACGATCTCATTACGTCGCCCACATTCACGTTGGTAAACACCTACGAGGGTCGACTCGAGCTCAATCATCTCGATGTCTATCGACTCGAAGGATTGGGCGAGGTGCTCGATCTCGGCGTGCCTGAGATGCTCGACGACGGGGGAGTCACTGTCATCGAATGGGGTGACGCAGTTGCGCCCGCTCTTCCCGCTGACTATCTCGAAATTCGGTTTTCCTTCGACGAGGTTGCGATCGCGATTGATCAAACTGGCGCCGCCGACGATGTCCGAATTCTTGAACTTGTTCCCGTCGGAGCTCGTTGGAGCGCGCGAATTCGAGCTGTTGCTACGGCGGTCGCTCCGTGGATTCACGAACCATACGGAGACGACTGATGCTGATCGTTGGAATCGATACAGCAACAGTGCAGGTCTCTGTTGCGGTGGGCGGCCACGAAGGTGTGCTCGCAGCAACGCAATCAAGTCGTGGTCGTCAGCACGCTGAAGTGCTCACGCCTTCGATTGAGTTCGCATGCAAGCAGGCGCGCATTGAGCTTTCGGAAATCAGCGTTGTTGCTGTTGATCTAGGTCCTGGTTTATTCACCGGACTTCGCGTTGGTGTCGCTGCGGCAAAGGCCATGGCCTATGCGCTCGATGTCCCAATGATCGGCGTTCCAAGCCTCGATCTTCTGGCGTTTCCGGTTCGATTCACGTCGCGTCTCATCGTCGCAACAATCGATGCACGTCGCGGCGAACTCTTCTACGCCTTCTATCGACAGGTTCCGGGCGGCATCCAGCGCATCACCGATCATCAAGTTGGTTCCCCCGACGATCTCGCGTCAGAACTCATGGCTTCGGGCGAGGAATGTTTGCTTGTCGGCGATGGCGCCATTCGCTACAGCGAAGTCTTCGATGGTTTAAAGAAGTGCGAAATCGCTGAAGAAGGCTTCGCCTATCCGAATGCGACCTCACTTGTGATGCTCGCCCATGCTCAGGCACTTCGGGAGCAGTGGGTGAAGCCGTGGGATCTTGAGCCGATGTATTTGCGCAAACCCGATGCGGAAATCAATTGGTCGACGAGACCGGGCGCCTGAGTATGACGATAACGAGCCCGACGGTAACCATCACCACGATGAGGCGCCGCCATTTGCGCAACGTTCTTCGTATCGAGGAACAAACGAGTTCCACCCCTTGGTCGCTAGGTCTTTTCCTTGCTGAAGTCCGTCGTGATGAGCGCGATTACATCGTTGCTCTGTCTGATGACGACGAGCGTGTTCTCGGCTTTGCTGGCCTGCTCTATGTCGTTGGTGAAGGGCACGTGACCACTGTTTCCGTCGACCCCAAAGTCCAAAGGGGTCGTATTGGAACGCGTCTCATGCTCGAACTTGTTCGCCGTGCAATAGGTCGTGGTTCGGACTCCATCACCCTCGAGGTGCGCGCCTCAAATAAAGCCGCACTGGCGCTCTACCGGCGCTTTGGCTTCGCTCCGTCGGGTGTGCGTAAGGACTACTACAAAGACCCCACCGAAGACGCGTTGGTCTTGTGGGCGCACGAAATTGATTCGCCTGCGTACGCCGAACGCCTCGCGTTCATCGAAGAACAACTTTCGGGCGCCCCGATTGACCAGAAGGAACTCGCATGAGCGGAACTCGCGTACTCGGAATTGAAACAAGTTGTGATGAAACTGCTGCAGCAGTTGTGGTCGATGGCCATCACGTTCTGTCCTCAGTTGTGTCGAGCCAGATCGACCTGCATGCCCGCTACGGCGGCGTTGTTCCGGAAAGTGCTAGTCGCGCACATGTCGAACTTCTCACACCAGTTATCGCTCGTTCACTCATCGAAGCGGGCATTCAGGATGATCACGTTGACGCGGTTGCGGCAACGGTTGGTCCCGGACTCATCGGCGCGCTTCTTGTTGGAGTGAGCGCAGCAAAGACACTTGCGCTCGTTTGGGATGTCCCGTTTGTTGCGGTGAACCATCTTGAAGCTCATCTTTACGCCGCGTTGCTTGAAGACCCGGAGATTGAACTTCCCGTTGTTGTGTTGTTGGTATCGGGCGGACACACGCTTCTCGTACTCATGACAGGCCACGGCAAGTACCGCGTGCTGGGTTCCACAATTGACGACGCCGCTGGTGAAGCGTTCGACAAAGTGGCTCGTTACCTCGGCCTCGGATATCCCGGTGGCCCGGCCATCGACGCGATCTCGATGGAAGGCGATCCGCAGTCGATGCAGTTCCCCCGGGCCATGCTCAACGAGGGCTATGACTTTTCGTTCTCGGGCCTCAAGACTTCGGTCGTGAATCACGTTCGCCGGAATCCCGAGGTTCACACCGCCGATGTTGCGGCCGCATTCCAGGAAGCGGTTGTCGATGTGCTCGTTACCAAAGCCCGGCGGGCTGCTCGTGATCACGGCGCCAAGGGCCTGTGCCTCGCTGGGGGAGTGGCCGCCAATTCGCTCCTTCGCGAACGATTGCTCGATGCCTGCGTGGCCGATGGGCTGCGGGCATTCCTGCCCAGCCGGGCCATGTGCACCGATAATGCCGCCATGGTCGCCGCGGCGGGCTGGTACCGGCTGCAATCAGATGGGCCATCGCCCCTCGACACCGGTGCTGATCCGAACCTGAAATTAGTTTCGACGCTCGGGTTGTGATCCCGGGCACCTCGGGCCTATCGTTAGCAGTCCCATGCGGAGAGTGCTAAGCGCTCGCAACCCGCAAGTGTCACTACCAACTGCCTTACGGAGGCTCCAGCTATGAACCTTCAGCCCCTCGAGGACCGCATTGTGGTCCTTCCCGGACAGAGCGAAGCAACGACCGCCAGCGGTCTGGTCATCCCCGACACCGCCAAAGAAAAGCCCCAGCAGGGTGAAGTTCTTGCCGTCGGCCCCGGCCGTCGCAGCGAACAGACCGGCGACATCATTCCTATTGACGTCAAGAAGGGCGACACCGTCGTCTATTCAAAGTACGGCGGCACGGAAATCACCGTCGATGGCCAAGACGTGCTCATCCTCAACGTCCGCGATGTCCTCGCGGTCATCAAGTGATCGGAATCTGACACATGGCAAAGATGCTTAAGTTCGACGAGGACGCACGACGCGCCCTCGAAGCCGGTGTGAATGCACTGGCTGACGCCGTCAAGGTGACACTCGGCCCGAAGGGTCGCAACGTTGTCCTCGACAAGAAGTTCGGTGCACCGACCATCACCAACGATGGTGTTTCCATCGCTCGTGAAATCGAACTCGAAGATCCTTTCGAGAACATGGGTGCACAACTGGTCAAAGAAGTTGCAACCAAGACCAATGACATCGCTGGCGACGGCACCACCACCGCCACTGTTCTTGCTCAGGCTCTCGTTCGCGAAGGTCTTCGCAACGTCGCTGCCGGTGCGAGCCCGCTTGGTCTCAAGCGCGGCATCGAAAAGGCTGTTGCTTCCGCAGTTGAAAGCATCAAGAAGCAGGCCAAGGAGATCGACGACAAGTCCGAGATCGCCCAGGTCGCCAGCATCTCAGCGGCAGACACCGTTATCGGTGGCGTGATCGCCGATGCAATTGACAAGGTCGGCAAAGACGGCGTCGTTACGGTTGAAGAGTCCAACACCTTCGGTATGGATCTCGACTTCGTCGAGGGCATGCAGTTCGACAAGGGCTACTTGTCCCCGTACTTCGTTTCTGACCTTGAGCGTCAAGAAGCAGTGCTCGAAAACCCCTACATCCTCTTCGTGAACTCGAAGATCTCATCGGTACAGGACATGCTTCCCGTGCTCGAGAAGGTCATGCAATCGGGCAAGCCCCTTCTGATCATCGCCGAGGATGTCGACGGTGAAGCGCTTGCGACTCTCGTGGTGAACAAGATCCGTGGCACGTTCAACTCTGTTGCTGTCAAGGCTCCAGGCTTCGGCGAGCGCCGCAAGGCGATGCTTGCTGACATGGCCATCCTCACCGGCGGCCAGGTCATCAGCGAAGAGATTGGCCTCAAGCTCGACTCGGCCACGCTCGACCTCCTCGGCACCGCCCGCAAGGTTGTTGTGACCAAGGACGAAACCACCATTGTTGAAGGCGCCGGCGAGTCCGCCGACGTCAACGGTCGTGTTGCGCAGATCAAGCGTGAGATTGACGACACCGATTCCGATTGGGATCGCGAGAAGCTCCAGGAGCGTCTTGCGAAGCTTTCGGGCGGCGTTGCGGTTATCAAGGTTGGCGCAGCTACCGAAGTTGAACTCAAGGAAAAGAAGCACCGCATCGAAGATGCACTCAGTGCAACACGTGCAGCTATCGAAGAAGGTGTTGTCGCCGGTGGCGGTACCGCACTTCTCCGTGCTCGTGCAGCGCTGAAGAAGACCATTGAGTCGCTCGAAGGCGACGAAGCAACTGGCGCACGCGCTGTCTACCGAGCACTCGAAGCTCCGGCCCGACTCATTGCTGACAACGCTGGCCACGAAGGTGCCGTCATCGTTCAGCAGGTTGAAGCCCAAAAGGGTTCGATGGGCTTCAACGCTGCGACTGGCGAAATGGTTGACCTTCTCAAGGCTGGCGTCATCGACCCGGCCAAGGTCACCCGCGCCGCGCTGCAGAACGCAGCGTCGATTGCGGCTCTGCTCCTTACCACTGAAGCACTCGTCGCCGATAAGCCCGACGACGGTGGCGGCGCTGCTGCTGCTGCCATGGGCGGTATGGGTGGCATGGGCGGAATGATGTAATCAGCCCTAGCGGGTTGTTGGTAACGGCCGGTCCTTCGGGGCCGGCCGTTTGCGTTGAAGTGTGAGTCTTGTCGCTACCCTTCCGTGCATGGACATGAGTGAAGGACCACCACCGCCCGATCCCGAGAAGTTGCTTGCCGCCTGGACGGAATGGGAAACCGGTGAAAACACACCCGGTCGCGTCATGGCCAATCTGAAAACTGCGGGCATGCCTGAGTTGCTTCGCGTCCTTGTTGAACAAAAGCAGGCAGGCGAGTCCTGAACCGCGGCGGGGCGCAGCAGATTCCTCGTCCGCCGGGCACCGTCGAAGGCGGACCAGCCCCGTGGGTGCATCTCGCTCCCGAATTTCGCCGCCCAACCATGGCCGAGATTCGCGCGGCCGTGGCGACTGCTGCATCACCTCGAACCCAAGACGTCGCCGATGGCGCGTTGCGTTCTGCAGTTCTCGCTGCGTTCTACGATGATGCCGATCGTGACGGTCGCGCATCGGTCGTTCTGACTCGTCGGTCGAAGAACCTCCGCAATCACAGTGGCGAGGTCAGTTTCCCCGGGGGCCGCCAAGAGCCGGGGGAGGAGCTTTGGGTCACGGCACTTCGTGAAGCCGAGGAAGAGATTGCGCTTGACCGAACGGCCGTCGTGCACCTTGGCGAACTCGATCACCTTCGAACGGTGTCGAGTCGATCATGGATTGTTCCGTACGTGGCTGAAATCACGGACCCGCATGTAGTGATCCCAGCGCTGCAGGCCGCGCCCGACGAGGTGGAGCTTGTGCTTCACGTTGGGCTTGATGAATTGCTAAAAGACGGTGTTTTTCGTGAGGAACTATGGACATTTGGTGAGTACACGCGCCCGGTGTTCTTTTTTGAAATCGAAGGCGACACGGTCTGGGGGGCGACGGCAGCGATGCTTCGCAACCTGCTGTCGATCGTGACCGGGACCCACGATCCGAACGCTGAAATTTCACACTGGGACGCACCGAACGCTGTCCTGCCAGCCGGTCTCGGCGAGTAGAGTTCTCTCTTTCCAGCGGAGTGGGGCCCTTGCGGTCCAGTTCCGCCATTCCTCCCCCGGGGTTTCCCCGACGGATTTGAGCGAAGGGATCAGCAATGGCTGAAGTCGAGATCGGAATGGGTAAGTCGGGTCGTCGGGCCTACGGCTTCGATGACATCGCAATCGTGCCGAGTCGGCGTACTCGCGATCCTGAAGATGTCGAGATCACCTGGGAGATCGACGCGTTCAAGTTCCAACTCCCGCTCATGGCATCGGCGATGGACGGCGTTGTGAGTCCCGCAACCGCGATCGAAATCGGTCGAATCGGTGGCGTTGGCGTGTTGAACCTTGAAGGTTTGTGGACTCGCTACGAAGATCCCGAATCATTGCTTGAAGAAATCAGCAAGCTCGATGTCGAAAAAGCCACCGCGCGTATGCAGCAGATCTACATGGAGCCAATCAAGCCCGAACTCGTTTCTCAGCGCATTCGTGAAATTAATGCTGCAGGGGTTACCTCGTGTGCGTCGGTAACTCCGCAGCGCACCGAGTCGTTGGCCAAGGCCATTCTCGAAGCGGAACTCGATCTTCTCGTTATTCAGGGCACTGTTGTTTCGGCTGAACACGTTTCCAAGACGGTTGAACCGCTGAACCTCAAGAAGTTTGTTCGTGAGATCGACATCCCCGTCATTGTCGGTGGCTGTGCTTCCTACCAAGCAGCGCTGCATCTCATGCGCACGGGAGCGGCTGGCGTTCTTGTTGGTGTTGGTCCGGGTCACGCATGCACCACTCGTGCTGTGCTTGGTCTTGGTGTTCCGCAAGCAACAGCAATTGCCGATGCTCGCGCCGCACGCATGCGTCATCTCGACGAAACCGGTGTCTACTGCCAGGTCATCGCCGACGGCGGCATGGGAACCGGTGGCGACATCGCCAAGGCCATCGTGTGCGGTGCCGATGCCGTCATGATCGGTTCACCGCTTGCTGCAGCATCGGAAGCTCCTGGCCGCGGTTATCACTGGGGCATGGCCACGTTCCATCCGACGCTTCCGCGCGGTGCACGTGTGAAGACCGCCATTCGTGGAACGCTCGAAGAAATTCTCGTTGGTCCCGCGAATGAAAACGACGGACGCATGAACTTGTTCGGTGCGTTGCGCACTTCAATGGCCACCTGTGGCTATCAAACGGTCAAGGAATTCCAAAAGGCCGAGGTCATGGTGGCACCTGCACTGCAGACTGAAGGAAAGGCCCTGCAGAAGGCGCAGGGCGTCGGGATGGGTCACTGATCTTGAGCCCTGAATCGGCGGTAGGTCCCGTTCTTGTCGTCGATTTTGGCGCGCAATACGCGCAACTCATTGCTCGGCGCGTGCGTGAAGCGCATGTGTTTTCCGAAATCATCAGCCACAACCTGACTGCGGCCGAAATTGCCGCAAAGAAGCCCGCCGGAATCATCTTTTCTGGTGGTCCGGCCTCGGTGCACGTCGAGGGCGCTCCCTCGATCGACCCAGGTGTGTACGAACTCGGTGTTCCGATTCTGGGTATTTGCTACGGCGCACAGTTGTTGGCTCGAGATCTCGGTGGCGAGGTCTCTCGCACTGACCGTGGCGAATACGGTCGCACCGAACTCACGGTGGCGGCCGACGACGTGCTGTTCAGTTCGGCTCAGCCCCGCACGCAATCGGTATGGATGAGCCACTTCGATACGATCACCGTTCCGCCCGTGGGCGCAACGGTTACGGCATCCACGCCGGAAACGCCGGCGGCGGCCTATGAAGATGTGAAGAACCGTCGCTACGGCGTGCAGTTCCACCCCGAGGTTGTGCACACGCCTCACGGCCAAGAACTTCTCGAACATTTCCTTTACGACGGGTGCGGTCTAGATCCGTCGTGGACCATGTCATCAATCATCGACACGCAGATCGAACTGATCCGCGCCCAGGTCGGTAGCGGACGCGCAATTTGCGGATTGTCCGGCGGTGTCGATTCCGCCGTTGCGGCTGCGCTGGTGCACAAGGCAATCGGTTCGCAACTCACATGTGTGTTTGTCGACACCGGTCTTATGCGTCTTGGTGAAGGCGAACAGGTTGTTGAAACATTCCAACGCCATCAGGGCATTGAACTGATCCACGTGCGGGCGGGCGATCGTTTCTTCGAACGCCTCGCCGGTCTTACCGACCCAGAAGAAAAGCGCAAAGCAATCGGCGAACTGTTCATTCGCATTTTTGAAGATGCCAAAGGCGGCCTCGAAGACGCCAAGTTCCTCGTTCAAGGCACGCTTTATCCCGACGTCATCGAATCGGGCACGAAGGACGCAGCCAAGATCAAGAGCCATCACAACGTTGGTGGACTTCCTGACGATATGGACTTCGAACTCGTTGAACCGCTGCGAGCATTGTTCAAAGACGAGGTTCGCAAAGTCGGAACCGAACTCGGTCTTCCTGACGAAATCGTTTGGCGCCAACCATTCCCTGGTCCGGGACTTGGTGTACGCATCATCGGCGAAGTCACTCCCGACAAAGTCGAGATGCTGCAGAAGGCCGATGCCATCGTGCGCGAAGAAGTGAAAACCGCCGGCCTCGAACGTGAAATCTGGCAAGCATTCGCCGTACTTCCCGACATTCGTTCGGTGGGCGTCATGGGCGATGAACGCACCTACGGGTTCCCGGCGATCATTCGAGCTGTCACCAGTGAAGATGCCATGACTGCCGACTGGGCGCGACTCCCCTACGAACTTCTTGAGCGCATGTCCTCGCGAATCATCAACGAGGTTCCCGGCATTAATCGGGTGGCCTACGACATCACGTCGAAGCCTCCGGGCACCATCGAATGGGAATAGTCAGAAACTTTCGGTTTCAGGTTCCGGCGAGGCGCTCAACAATCGGCGCAAACGATTCAACCGCGTCAGCACCAATGGTGATGTACGACAGTCCCCATCGTTCCCGACGTTCAATGATTGTTTCGCACAACTGATCAACGGTTCCGGCCAACGCGTGTGGCGACTGCAATGCCTGTACGCCAGTAAGTCCGAGTGCTGGCGCCACCATTTCAGCGAAGCCTTCGCGATCATCGGTCACAACGGCAAGATGCACGCGAGTTTGCAGTTCAAGGTCGTCGTAACGATCGCCTGCGGCCTCGGCGATCCATTGCAGTTTCTCTTCGGTGGCTTCTGCGGTTGCATTCGGACCGGCTGATGCATCGATGACGCCAGCTGTGAGCGCAACGTTGATGCCGATGATGTCGGCCTCGCGGGCTGCAATCGTCAGCACTTTCTTGCCGCCGCCACCGATAAGGAACGGAACCGGCGATTGCAATGGTTTCGGCGTTCCTTCGTGACCGGTGATGTTGTAATGCTCGCCGTGAAAATCGACAGGTCCTGTGGCGAACAAGCCCTTGATGATGGTGATGGCTTCGGCCATGCGATCGATGCGAATGCCTGGGCGATCAAGCGGAATGCCGGCTTGCTCGTAATCGGTCGTCATCCAACCGGCGCCAATACCGAACTCGAGGCGACCACCACTTAACAGGTCAATCGTTGCTGCTTCTTTCGCGAGGATCACTGGGTGGCGGTAATCGTTGCACCACACCAACGTGCCGATCTTGAGTGTGGTTGTTGCTTCCGCGGCCGAAACAAGTGCAGGCGTGATGGCGAGCTGCGAATCGAGATGGTCAGCAATGGTGAGTGAGTCGTAACCGAGCGATTCGACCTGACGGGCCAGAGCGCGCCACCGATCGCCATCGTCAGCGCTACCGGTAAAACCGCCGGGCGGTTCACTGGCCTGAATGCTGAATCGAAAAGGCTTTTGCCGGGGGAGTCGAATGCTCATCGCATTGCCGCTCCGGCGTCGATCGGCAGTGTGATGCCGGTGACCATGCGGGCTTCATCGGAACTGATCCAAAGCAGCGCGTTCGAGATGTCATCAACTTT